>CAIRMK010000082.1 GCA_903879645.1 uncultured Bacteroidota bacterium | reverse complement strand
ACAACCCGTTTTAACCAGTCGTAAAGGTTCATTTTTTAACTCTAAAATCTGAACTAATGAAAACAATTTTTGACCAAAGTGTGGTAAGTGTAGCCACCGAAAAATTACACAAAAACGAACTCTTAAGTTCAATTTATCTTATTCCTGAAAACTATGATGTAATTAAAAACAACATCAAAGAGTTTGGACTTCTAACTCCTTTATTAGTGGATGAAAACTATTGTGTTATTTCAGGTAATCTTCGCCTTCAAATTGCAATAGATTTAAAGATGGGAGAAGTTCCTGTGGTATTTGTATCCACACCAACTGAAAAAAGTGATGTTATCGCATTAGCTACAAATCATTTTAGAAAAAAATCTTGTATTGAGATTCTTCGTGAGATTGACTTTTATGCAAAGTATTATTCTATTAAACCAGGAGACAGAACTGATATCAATCCTGAACTAAAATTAGCGAAGGTTGAAAAGGATTTGGCTTATAAAGAATTGGGGACTTATAAAGTAAGAAAATTAAAATCTATCCAAACATTAGGTGCTCAACTTTATGGTAATGATTCAACTAAAGTGGATGAATTATTATTAAAGTTGGATAAGGGAGCATTAACTTTAAATAAAGTTGAGGAGAGATTAAATAATGAAATCATTAAAAAGACAAATAATGATGTAGTTCCAAAGGTTTATGATTTTATAACAGAGAAGGTTAAAATATACAATCATACTTGTGAGGTTATGTATGAACTTGAAAACAGTTCAATAAATACAATTGTAGTTTCCCCACCGTATTTCGGGATGTTTGATTATGGAACCGGAAAAACTCAACTTGGATTTGAAAAGGATGTTGAGGAGTTCGTAGATAAATTGGTTTCTATTTTCAAAGAAGCATTTAGAGTATTGAAAGAGGATGGTTCCTTATTTGTTAATTTGAATGATTGTGTTAGAGAAGGACAATACCAATGCGTACCTGAATTGTTTTTGATTAAAATGATTCAAACGGGTTTATGGAGATACAACGATAAATTAATGTGGTTGAAAAATAATAGTCAATATACTTTTGGAGATAGAAGTGTTAGAAATTTTGAACCAATATTTCACTTTACAAAGTCAGCAAATCATTATTATGATGCCACTTGGTTAGAATCATTTGTTGATGAAAATAATGCAATTTCAAATGGGACTACCGGAATTAAACCAAAATTAATTTCCACTATTGATTTTAGAGATGGGGTTCTTAAGTCAAATGCATCTAATACATTAGAATTAAGAAGAAAATGTGCTGAAAAAGGCTTTTTTATGGAACACTCTTGTACGTTTCCAATTGATTTGCCATTAATCTGTGTACTATCAACAACAAGACCAGGCGATACCGTTTTGGACTTGTTTAATGGAACTGCAACAACCGGAGAAGTTTGTGTTCTTACAGATAGAAAATATGTGGGCTATGAATTGAATCCCCAATTTGTAATGGCTTCAGAGGTTAGATTGTCAGATTATAAATTAGGAGAAGTAGCATAAAAAAATATAAACGAGGAAACCGAATTAAACCCCGCAACAGGTATGGCGAATATTACCTCAATT
>CAIRMK010000081.1 GCA_903879645.1 uncultured Bacteroidota bacterium | reverse complement strand
TGCCCAGGCATTATTTTTCCGCTGTCTTTTACACCTGCAATTCTTTTGAATTTGGACTCGATTAAATCTCCAATTGTGCCCATTATCCCAACGATTACAGCAATAGAAGTCCAAATAATAATAGATTTTTGAAGGTGTGTTGAATTGGCTTGGATATAATATTTTGAAATTAAAAAACCTGCAAAAATCGCAAATAGTATTCCTCCTAAGAAGCCTTCAACAGTTTTTTTTGGTGAAATTTTTTCAAATAATTTATGTTTGCCGATTGATTTTCCAACCAAAAAAGCAAATGTATCATTTGTCCAGATAAGTATAAATAGGCCAATTATAATTTTAGGATTATAATCATTTACGCCAAATGATATTTTAGTAATAAATATAAAGGGTAAAATAATATAACCTAATAAATATAAATATTTTGACGATGTACTTATTTTTTGAATGGAATCATAAAATAAAAAAATAATACATTTTATAGAAACGATTAAAGTTATAGCCAATAAAATAGTATTGAGACTATTAATATTAATGGTAATACTTGTGTTAATTCTAAAATTTTTATTTAGAAAATACTCTGTTTCTTTTTTGTAGGAGCTTAGCAAAGTTACGATAGCATATAATAAGGATGCTAAAATAATAGGGAATAATTTATGGATTTGAATTAAGTCACAAAATTCATAAACAGAAATTAGTAAAAAAACACCAAATAAAAGATAAAAACTTTCAGTTGAAAATAATATAGAAGCTAGTAATAACAATATATATATTGCCCCAGAAATTGCTCGCTTTAAAGTTTCATTCATTTTTATAAATCTTCAAGTAGCAATAAGTAAAGATTTTTAGCACAACTACCATACGTTAAGAAATCTTCTTCTTGTACTTTTTCAAAATATTTTATAGTGGTTATATTTGTTGGATAATCTTTATCATATTTTTTTTTGATAGTACGTAAACCATCACTTTTAGATTCTAAAATCTGACTTGTTGTTGCAAATATTACTATGTTGTCTGGCAGTTCGTTTGGTTTTTTATGTTTTATTTGATTCGAAGAAAATAAAACAGAACCTTCATCAGCAATTAAATTCTCGCAACTAGCAAAAAAGAATTTGGGAGTGGATGGATGGTTATAGATGAGTTTATTTTCGTCAAGAAGATTAAACAATTTTGGTTCATAACATAAAACTTCACTTTCAAACCAATCGTTTTCTTCTAATATGTTTTCGAATTGTTCTTTAACTTCATTTAAGTTTTCACAATAAATAAATTTACCACCATTTTTCTTAAAATTGAAGGTAAACAGATCATCAACAGGAAGGTTAGAAGGTTTTGGAGTGTTATATTCACTTTGGTTATCCTCATCGGAAGCATCATTACCAGAACCAAATATTTTTCTAAAAAGACTCATATCGTTGTATAAAATTCTTTATTTATTATTTGAAAACTTTCAAAGATAAAAAAATCTTAATTCAAAAGCATTTTTTGAATTAAGATTTTTTTATTTTTTATATAAATGTTTTTTAAACGGTCAAATCAGCCAAATCCTCATTGTCTTTGTGGTAAGGTCGTTTACCGAAAATTGTTTCTAAATCATCTTTAAAGATAACTTCTTTTTCAATTAGTATATCTGCTAATTGTAACAATTTGTCTTTATTTTCTTGAAGAATTTCAATTGCTCTTTTGTATTGGCCTTCAATTAATAGTGAAATTTCTTTATCAATAGTAATTGCAGTATCTTCTGAATAAGGTTTGTTAAAACTGTATTCACTTTGTCCTGAGGAATCATAATAAGTAATGTTACCAAGTTTTTCATTCAAGCCATATATTGTAACCATGGCGCGTGCTTGCTTAGTAACTTTTTCCAAATCAGATAATGCTCCAGTTGATATGGTATCAAAAATAACTTTCTCAGCTGCGCGACCACCCATAGTAGCACACATTTCATCAAGCATTTGATCTGGACGAACAATTAATCGTTCTTCTGGTAAATACCAAGCAGCTCCTAGACTTTGACCTCTAGGTACAATAGTTACTTTAATAAGCGGAGCAGCATGTTCAAGCATCCAACTTACTGTTGCATGACCAGCTTCGTGAACAGCAATAGCTCTTTTTTCTGCAGGTGTAACAATTTTGTTTTTCTTCTCCAAACCACCTACAATTCTGTCAACGGCATCAAGAAAATCTTGCTTGTCAACAGCTGTTTTATTATTTCTTGCAGCAATTAAAGCGGCTTCATTACAGACATTAGCAATGTCAGCACCTGAAAAACCTGGCGTTTGTTTTGCTAAAAAATCAGTATCTAATCCTTCTACTTTTTTAAGAGGCGCTAAGTGAACTTCAAAGATTTCTTTACGCTCACGAATATCTGGTAAGTCAACATATATTTGTCGGTCAAAACGTCCTGCACGCATTAATGCTTTGTCTAAAACATCAGCTCGATTAGTTGCAGCTATTACAATTACATGTGTATCAGTACCAAACCCATCCATTTCGGTTAGTAACTGGTTTAGCGTATTTTCACGTTCGTCATTTCCACCCGACATATTGTTTTTGCCTCTAGCGCGACCAACTGCGTCAATCTCATCAATAAAAATAATTGACGGTGATTTTTCTTTTGCTTGTTTGAATAAATCTCTTACACGAGAGGCACCAACTCCTACAAACATTTCAACAAAATCAGAACCTGAAAGCGAAAAGAAAGGCACTTTAGCTTCACCAGCAACGGCTTTAGCTAATAATGTTTTTCCTGTTCCAGGAGGCCCAACTAAAAGAGCTCCTTTAGGAATTTTACCCCCTAAAACAGTATACTTTTCTGGGTTTTTAAGAAATTCTACAATTTCTTGTACTTCTTCTTTAGCGCCTTCTAAACCAGCCACATCTTTAAAAGTAGTTTTAACTTCAGATTTTTCGTCAAATAGTTTAGCTCTTGATTTACCAATATTGAAGATTTGACCTCCTCCTCCTCCTCCAGCACCACCGCCAGACATTCTTCTCATTAGGTATATCCAAACACCAATTATTAGAATAAACGGCAATATTTGAAAGATAATACCCGACCAATCGTCTTTGACTTTAAAATCGTAATCCTTAAGTTTAAGGTCAGTTTTTGCTTTGATAAGCTTATTTTCAAAATTTTGAGCATCAGCAATTTCGAAAACATAATGCGGCCCCTTATTGGGATTCCCAAAAAGATCTTTAGAAACTTTTTTATTGGCTTTGTCTTTTTGAGCTGCGGCAGTAAGATAGGCTTCCGCTTGAGTTTTGTTGAAAACAATAACTTTTTCAATCTGCCCACTATTTAAAAGTTCATCAAATTTTGAAGAAGAGATTTTAGTTGGATCCTGCATACTAGTGCCATTAAATATGTTTAAAAGAATAAACATAAAAATAATAGCTCCTGATATCCACCATGGACTGAATTTTAGTCCACCTGATTTTTTGTTATCTGACATTATTTAATTGTGCTTTTAGTTTTTATTTGCTAAAGTTGTGATTTTTGCATCGCCCCAAAGTCCTTCAATATTGTAGTATTCGCGAATTTCTTTCTGGAAGACATGAACAACTATACTCACATAATCCATCAATACCCATTCGGCGTTGTCTGTACCTTCAACATGCCAAGGTTTGTCCTTAAGTTCTTTGGAAACTATTTTTTGAATGGAGTTAACTATTGCATTAACTTGTGTATTTGAAGTACCATTGCAGATTACAAAATAATCACAAACGGCTGTATCTATTGCTCTTAAATCAAGAATTTCAATATCATTTCCTTTTACTTCTTCTATTCCTTTAATGATGCTTGTCAATAAAACATCTGTACTAACTGTATTTTTTGTCATCTAAATTTTATATAGTTTGCAAAGGTATCAAAATTTGTCATTATTTTTGATGCTTAACATAAGTTTAAAACTCTTTTTTTATAATTCACATGAATATTATCAAACTCGATGCCGTAGATTCTACAAACGATTTTTTAAAAGAATTATCAAGAAGTCAAATTACAGAAAACTTCACAACTGTTACTACTAAAAATCAGACCAAAGGAAAAGGACAAATGGGGTCTACTTGGAATTCTGAAGCAAGTAAAAATCTTATAATGAGTGTTTTGATAAAAGAGGTGTTAAAAGATATTAGTGAAATATTTGACTTAAATGTTGCTACAGCTTTATCGGTAATTCAAGTACTTGATCAATATAATATTCCTAAACTTACTATAAAATGGCCTAACGACATTATGTCAGACAATAAAAAAATAGGTGGAATTTTAATAGAAAATAGTTTTAAATCTGACAATAAAATAGAATCAGTAGTCGGAATTGGATTAAATGTAAATCAAAAGTCTTTTGACAACTTGCCAAAAGCATCATCTATGATTGCCGTTACGCAAAAAGAATACGATGTTGAAACTATTTTAGAACGAATTATTTTTCAACTAAAGAAGAATTGTGGTGTCATACTTTCAAATCAATCAGAAAAACTTTGGTATGATTATCATAAATATCTTTTTAAAATAAATAACCCTATGCCTTTTGAAGATTCAAATAAAATTCAATTTATGGGAATTATTCAAGGCGTGACTAATGAAGGGAAGTTACAAGTTATTCTTGAAGATGATGCCGTGAAAACATTTGGAATTAAAGAGATTCAGATGTTATTTTAAGGGTTATTTATATTTCATTCTAATCATTTTTGTGCTAAAATTATATGACTTATATCATTTAGTTATTTTCTGTTTATTCAGAAATTTGATATCATTTTAAAACTAAATTAAAACATATTATTATGGCAAATTTTGATAGTAAACACATTAAAAATGTTGTTTTAGTTGGACACACGGGTAGTGGTAAGACTACACTTACCGAATCAATGCTTTTTGAAGCGGGTTTAATCAACCGTAGAGGAACGATTTTAGATAAAAACACTGTTGCAGATTATACCGATATCGAGCACGAAAAAGGGAAAACTTTTTTCTCTAAGTTGGTTTATACCAGATGGAAAGATTACAAAATAAATTTATTAGATACTCCAGGATATGATGATTTTGCTGGAGAAATAATTGGAGCAATGCGCGTTGCTGATTGTGGTTTAATGCTACTGAATTCGGCAATGGGGGTTGAAGTCGGTACTGATATTATTTGGACTTATACCGATGAATATAACCTGCCAATGTTATTGGCGGTTAATCATTTGGATAATGAAAAAGCAGATTTTGATAAAACAGTAAGAGAAGCAAAATCGCATTTTGGGAATAATGTTGTAGTAGTTCAATATCCAGTAAACCAAGGCGAAAGTTTTGATGCTATTATTGACGTTTTAAACATGGTAATGTATAAATATCCACAACAAGGAGGTAAACCTGAGAAGTTAGCTATTCCAGATTCTGAACAAGAAAAAGCCAATCAATTACATCAAGAATTAATAGAAACTATTGCTGGTAATGACGAAACTTTAATGGAACGTTATTTCGAAAAAGGAGAATTGGACGAAGATGAAATGAAATTAGGTTTACATCATTCCTTAATCAAACATGAAATTTTTCCTGTTTTCTGTGTTTCTGCTAAGAAAAATATGGGTTGTGGTAGAATTATGAGTTTTATTGATAATGTTTGTCCATCAGCTTTTGAAATGCCAAAACAAAAAACGATTGACGGCGATGAAATTGAATGTAGTGAAAATGCTGCTACAGCTATTTTTATTTACAAAACTTTGTCTGAGCCTCATGTAGGAGATTTGAGCTTTTTTAAAGTACTTTCAGGAAAAGTTAAAGTAGGGGATGAATTGACTAATGAAAACACGGGTCAAGTAGAAAGAATCAACCAACTTTATGAAGTGGAAGGAAGTAAAAGAACTTCAGTAAACGAATTGGTTGCAGGAGATATTGGAGCCACTTTAAAATTGAAAGACACCCATATTAATAATACGCTTCATGAAAAAGGAAAACCTATTGAAATAGTTCCAATTCAATTTCCAAATCCAACGTTAACCATTGCTGTTGAAGGAACTAAAAAAGGGGAGGAAGAAAAACTTTCGATAGCATTGCATCAATTGGTGGAAGAGGATCCAACAATAAAAGTAGAAGTATCTGCAGAATTGAAACAAACATTAATTCATTGTCATGGGGAATTACATTTAGCGGTTATTAAATGGAGGATAGAAAATGCTTATAAATTATCAGTGGAATTTAAAATACCTAAAATTCCTTATAGAGAAACTATTCGTAAAAGTGCAGATACTATATATAGACATAAAAAACAATCAGGTGGTGCTGGACAATTTGCTGAAGTTTCTATGAAAATTGAACCTTGGCAGGAAGGAATGGATGAGCCAGTAGGTTTCAATATTAGAGGAAAAGAAGAAATTGATGTTCGGGTTCCTTCAAGACCACTCTCTAAAGAAGAACGCAAAAGATATTTATTGATTAGCAATGCGGTGCACGGGGCATTTGATGACGAGCTTTTGCGTCAGTTCGATATGGATATTGTCC
>CAIRMK010000080.1 GCA_903879645.1 uncultured Bacteroidota bacterium | reverse complement strand
TGCATAGAAAAGAAAGAGATGAAAACCTATTTTCAAAATTTTTTATTCTAAAAAAATCAAATTCCTTTTCACTCATGTAAGTGCTTGATAATTTGATGCTATTTTGAAATTTCAAGGATGATAAATCTAAAAATAATGTAGCTTTTTCTTTATTTTCAGGTTTCGTGTTTTGATAGAAATAACTTAAAATATCAATTGATTGAGAATAAAGAGGATGATTTTCACCTAGTACTTTTTTTCTTATTTCTAAAGACCGTAAGTATAAAGGCTCTGCTTTTTTGAAATTTCCTTGAGTAACATAAGATCCTGCCAAATTATTAAGCAATGTTGCGTAATGAGAATTGTTCTCACCAAATGTTGTTTTATAAATTTCTAATGACTTCAAATATAATGATTCTGCTTTTTGATAGGATCTTTGATTCATATATAAAACTGCTAAATTATTTAGTAGTGTGGCGTAATCCGGATGGCTCTCTCCTAATCTTTTTTTATATATTTCTAAAGACTTAAAATATAATGGCTCTGCTTTTTCATATGCTTTTCCATAATTGTATAAATCAGCTAAATTGACAAGTGACTGAGCATATTTAAGATGATTTTCACCTAATACTTCTTTTCTTATTTCTAATGACTGCAAATAAAGCTTTTCTGCATTTAGATAATTTCCTTGTTCAACGTAAATTCCTGCTAAATTCCCAAGAGCTTCAGCATAGTGTTCACTTTCATTAGGAACATTTTGGATAATTTCTAGTGACTGCAAATACAAAGATTCCGCTTTTTTATTATCACCTAGTGTATGATATAATAATCCTAAATTATTGAGATTCGCTGAATAATCAGGATTATTTTCGCCTAAAATATTTTTAAAATATTTTAAAGACTCTAAATACAACGATTCTGCTTTTTGATAGTCTCCCTTTTCAAAATATAAATATCCTAAATTATTAATGATAGTAGGATATTTTATATCATTTTTTCCTAGTTCATTTTTATAAATTTCTAAAGACTCTAAATATAAAGGCTCTGCTTTTTGATAATCACCTTTGTCTTCATACAAACTTGCTAATTCATTAAGTAATTTTGCATAGTCAAGTTTTTTTTCTCCAAATGTTTCTTTTCCAATTTCTAAAGCCTTTATAAATAAAGTTTCAGCCTCATTATATTTTCCTTGTTTCTCATTTAAAATTGCAAGGTTACATAGTGAGAATATATAATCTTTATGTTTTTCACCTAAAGTATTTTTGTTTATTTCTAATGATTTTTGAAATAAAGCCTCAGCTTCAGAATATTTTTTTTGAATTATAAATAATTCCCCTAGGTTATTTAATGAAAAAATATAATTTTTATGTTTTTCACCTAAAGTATTTTTGTTTATTTCCAATGATTTTTCAAATAAAGCCTCAGCTTCGGAATATTTTTTTTGAATTATAAATAATTCTCCTAGATTATTTAAAGTTGTTATATACTCTTGACTTAAAAAATCACCTGATTTTTCAATTTGATTTTTCTTATTTTGTAAGGCAGTAATGTCATTACTATTATTTTTTGCTTGATTAAAAAACGCTAATTTTCGCAAAGAACTTATGTACTCTGGATTTGTTTCACCAAAAATTGATTTTTTTATTTCTATAACTTCTAAAAAAAATGGTTCTGCTTGAGAATATTTTTCTTGTTTGGCATATATTATGGCTATATTTTCTAATGTTTTTAAATACATCTTATTTTTTTTTCCTAAAATCGTCAACCTAATTTCTAAAGCTTTTAATAATAATGGTTCAGCTTCTAAATATCGACCTCGTTCACCATAAAAACTACCTAAATTATGTGATGAATATGCGTATTCTATATGTT
>CAIRMK010000079.1 GCA_903879645.1 uncultured Bacteroidota bacterium | reverse complement strand
TAGATTACAACATAATAATATTTGGTATCCGGTTGTAAACCACTTATTAAAATTTCAGCCGGATCATTTGCGGCAAAAGTTTGCCACGTAGTCTGCCCAGTATAATTGCCTGTTGAAGTACCAAATTCTACAGCAACCTCGGCAGGAGTAGAAAAAAACATTTTAAGAGTTATACTCGTATTTGTTGGTTTTCCTAAAATTTCTTGACGACTTATGGTTTGTGAATGTACAGTGCAATTCACTAATAATAGAAATGCTATTGTATGTAAATAATTTCTCATTTTCTTTTAATGCTTTATTATAATTTTTTTAGTTAAATCCTTAATCCCATCAATTTGTAAAAAGTAAATTCCATCAGGAATTACATTGGTATTTAATTCGTTTGTTTCAAATGTAGTAATAGTTTGTCCGAGAACATTGGTCAATTGATACTGATGACTTGAAGAATTATCATCAAATGAAATATAGAGTTTATCGTCTGATGGATTAGGATATACTAATACTTTAGATTTAGGACTAACTACTTCATTATTATTTAAAGCACAAGCACCTACAGAGTAAGAATATCCAATTTCACCATTGTTATGACCAGCAGAACCAGTTGTTCCTGGTATGTATGATTTAACATAACTAACCGTTACACAATTAGTAGATACATCTACTTTAATATGACCTGTCCCATCCAAAATAACATCGGTATAGGCACTTGCGTTGGCAGTATAGCCTTTAACATAGGTAAGGTCAGCAGCCATAGGTACTTCTTGATACACAATAGTATTCAACACTTCTTTTGCAAATAAATGATCGTGTCCTTGAAAGAAGATATCTACACCAGTATCCATAAATACTTGATGAATAGGTTTCCCCCATCCTGGTCGGTATTGATCAAATTTATACTGATTACCATCTTTTCCTCCCCATTCAAAACCTGTTGCTACTGCTGACCCTCCTCGACCTTGACCTCGATTGTGATGAGCAAAAACAAACTTATGAGTGGCTGTACTATTCTCTAATACACTTCGCATCCATAAATATTGAGATTGACCCAAAGTCCAATCCCAATTAGTAGGTTTAGAACCATCGGCTGGTGTTGCACCAGGAAATATTTCAGTTCTATAAACATCTAAAACTACAAATAAGGCATCCCCCCAGGTCCAAGCATAGTAATTTTCGGGTGTGTCAATTCCATAATTTTCAACGGTTGAATTGCCACTATAAAAGTTATTTGGAAACGGATTAGGATAATAATATTTTCTCCATTGCGTACCCCAAACTCCTATTCCATTTGGAGCTGCTGGTAAATTGTTGGTTGTTGTGGTATATACACCGTTTACATTCAAATAATAATCATTTTCACCTTCATGATTGCCTAAACAGATGTAAAAGGGAATAGAATGGGTTACAGCTCCCAAATACTGTCGATAATATTTATGTTTTGCATCCATATCGGCACTGGTGGTCGTTGTTGGAGTATGGTCGTCGCCAAAAATATCCCCAAGAGACAACATAAAATCAGGGTTTTCAGCCGCTTCATTAGCTAAAGTTACTTGATACATTCCAGCATTGCCATAATCATACAAATGTTCGTCCGATTCTACAGTAAAGGTAAACGGACTTCCTGCTGGTCTTTGAGTGTGGAATTTATATTCAGTTGTTGGAGTATAGCTTGCAGCCCCAACTAACTTATATTGCATTCTGTAGTAGTATTGTGTGTTTGGTGTTAAACCAGTCAAATCAATTTCATCAGGTACATTCAAAACATTAGAATAAACAATAGATGTAGCTGCATAAACCCCACTTTGAGTACCATATTCCAGATAATATTGCATATTTTGATCAAATAAGATACTAGCGGTTATTGAAGTAGCTGTAGGTCTACCCAAAACGATAGATTGTTGTTGCGCAACACCCTTTATTACTGAACATAGAAACAGCAAAAAAAGCAGGTTGTTTTTTATAGGTACAATTAAATTTTTCTTTTTCATAGTTATTTAGAGTTGGTTATCTTTTCATTGGCTGATTATCGGGTCTAAAATAATCCCGAATCTCTTTGACCAAAACTTCAAATTTCTCCTGCTGTTCTGGTGTACAAACCAATTTCAATTCTTTGGCTTGACGATAACGAAGCAGTTCCATTTCATATTCAAAATTGGAGGTTTGTCTCGCAAGACTCATGATTTTATTTTCATCGGTATGCTTATTGAACATTTCAGCATTCATCGCATCTTTATTATCCTTAATCTTTTGCTTCAGTGAAATTTCCTTGCGGTAATAATCTTCCCTAATAGAATTAAATTGTTGGGCTTGCTTTTCATCCAATTGCAATTCGCGCTTTAAAATGCCCGATACATCTTTATAGGCTTCATTTTTTGGAAACAACAAGGAATTATGATGGGGTTTTAGTTCTCGCCAAACAAAAAAACCAATCAATCCTATATTGAGAAGAACCAGAAAAATAATGGTTCGCATTACATATTTTTGCTGTCTAAAAATATCCATTAGCTATCAGTTAGAGGTAATTAATAATTCATTAGAAATCATTTCTAAATTGGTGGTTCGAGTGGGTATAGGCTTTGGCTCACTCCATAAGGAAAACATGATTAACCCACAGTTTAATAAAACAATAAATACTAAAATGAGATTGTACTTACTTAAAAAAGTGGTCTTTATAGAAGTAGTGAATTGTAATTTCATTTGCAATTCAGCATCCCAATCAGCAGAGGGATAAATGGGTGCTAAAGCTTCAAACTCGTGAAGTTTTTCTATAACTTTTTCGTTTAGTTCATTTGGTTTCATAAACGTAATTTATGTATTAGACGATAATAACAATGCTTTCTGGCACTATCATTGATTATTTTTTAAAAGACTTAGTAATTCTTGAGTAGTTTTCTTTTTAGCTCGATACACCAAACTATCCACTGCTAGGACGGATATATTCATAATTTCAGAAATTTCCCTAGGACTAAATCCATCAATCTTGCTCAAAGTGAAGGCTATTCTTTGATTCTCAGGTAATGTATTTAAAACGATTTCCACTTCGCGCAAGCGCTCATTTTCATGTAGTGCTGTATCAGGCATCGTTCCTCCCGAAATCCAATCAGAAAAAATATCAATATGCAATAGTTTTCCAAGGGAAGAGATTCTTTTTTTTCGATGGCGCCTTTTAATTTCGTCAAGGCATTTAGTAACTGTAATGCGATAAATCCAAGTAGATAGTTTAGAATCGCCTCGAAAAGAGGAAAGGGATTGATAAACGGCTACAAATACGTCTTGCGAGATATCTTCAGCGTCTTGTTGGTTCAACAAAAAGCGATAGCAAGTAGTAATAACACTACTCCTATAGTGAAGCACAAGTTGATTAAAGGCGGTCTTGTCACCTAATTGAAACCTTTCCAACCACGCTATATCTTCCAAATTTCAAGAACTACATTAATGAATTAAACACTTACTTTTTACTTTAGACGACTTTTACTTTTGTTTCTGGCGAAAAATTACAATTTATTTTACAACCTACAAAAGAAAAGAAATTCATAAGGTGAAGATTGCCAATTGAAAACAAAAATTTTTATGTTATTATAAACGTATCGGACATAAAACTTAATTTTTATGCCCCTTATGTAACAATTGATACGCTTATTTTTAAGGAGTAGCGGTAACTTTATACTGTTAAATTATTTCAAAATGAAAACAACAGTTATAATTGGAGGAAGCTTCGCTGGAATGACAGCAGCCTTAGAAATCAAAAGAAAAGGAAAAGAAAATCACAAAGTTATTTTAATTGATAAATCGCCTTTGTTTCTATTCATACCCTCATTGATTTGGATACCTTTTGGCAGAAGAGAAATGAAAGATATTTCGTTTAGAAAAGATGCTATTTTAGCTAAAAAAGGGGTTGATTTTATAAATGCAGAAGCAATTACAGTAGATACCCAAACACAGGTAGTAAAAACAGACAAAGGCGATTTTAAATATGATAATTTGGTTATTGCCACTGGTCCAAAAGTAAAATATGATATCGCTCCAGGTTTAGAAGAACATGCGTACTATATAGGAACTCCTAATGGGGCCATGAAAATTAGAAAAGCACTAGAAGAATTCAAAAAAAATCCAGGCCCTATTGTAATTGGAGCGACTCAAAATGCAGGCTGTATGGGTGCTGCTTATGAATTCCTATTCAATGTAGAAAAATGGTTACGGGAACAAAATATTCGTAAAAAAGTAGAATTGTACTGGATAACACCCGAAGATTATTTAGGTCACTTCGGAATAGATGGAATGCCTTTAGGAGAAAGTATGTTCAAAGTGTTTATGAAAATGTTTCACATTCATTACCGAACCCAAGTAGGCGTCAAAGAAGTGACAGCCGATAGCGTAATTCTATCTACTGACGAGGTTTTATCTAGTAAGTTTACTATGCTGATGCCTCCATTCATTGGAGTTGATTTTGTTACAAACTCACCTTCACTTTATGCTACTGCTAATGGATATATTCCTGTTGGTGATGATTACCGTCATCAAACAATCCCAAATGTTTGGGCTGCTGGTATTGCCGTGGATGTCAAATTACCGTTCGTTTCTAAAAAAATTCCGTTTGCGTCACCAAAAACAGGCTACCCATCCGATGAAACTGGAAAAATTGTGGCAGAAAATATAATTAGAGTTGCTAATGGTAGAACTGATTTAAAGAAAAAAGCGTGGGGGAAAATACCTGGAGTTTGTATTATGGATTGTGGCAAAAAAGAGGTTATTATTTTTTCAAATCATTTATTCAAACCTAGAATTATTGCGGTGATGATTCCGAATTTAATTTATGATTTTAGTAAAGTTTTATTAGAAAAATACTTCCTTTGGAAAACCAAACACGGATATGCTTATCTACCGTAAAAAAGTAAACCCTTTCAACGAAAGGGTTTTTTAATATTTTTAAATTTTTTATTGTGTTATTCCGATTTTTCAATAATGACGCTAATTATTTCTTCTTTAGACAAAACACCTGATTGGCGCCATAACTGTTTGCCCTTTTGAAATAACATCATTGTAGGCACTCCTCTCACTTGATAAACAGTAGCAATTTCTTGATTTTTATCAACGTCAATTTTGATAATGGAGATACGTTCACCCAAACTGTCTTTGACTTGTTTTAATACAGGACCCAGCATTTGACAAGGCCCACACCAAGTTGCATAAAAATCAATTAGAACTGGTGTTTCAGAATGAATTAATTTATCAAAACTAGTATTCATGATGCGTTGTTTAAATAATTAGACGAACAAATTTACACTATTAAATTTTAAAAAAAGTGATATTTGTTACATAAATCCTACCCATTATAACTAATCTTTTACTCCTAATTTAGTCAAGATGTCGTCCATTAAACACCATTTGGTGATAGAAGATTGTAATAAATTAGTACCAACAAAAGCAGTGAACCAAAGCCAATTCTGACTTACATAAATAGAAAATAATAAACTGATTAGTATAAAACTTCCGGCTATAGCATGAATAATTCTTGTTTTCATATTTAGGTTATATTAATTTGATTTCTCAATATTTAAAACGGCAACGTGAATGTGTGATAAGGTTTCTTGCTTAGCGTTAAAAGAGCTTACATCTGCACAAACCTTATCTACATTTTCTTTTTGAACAAAGGCATAAAATAGTATGGATTCGTTTTCATTCATCTCGGTTCCAAACCAATTTGTTCCTAATGCATCTTCAGAGGCATTTCTGTAACCAACGACTTCTCTATAAGAATAAGTTTTTACATTAGCTTTTTTAAGAATTTGTTTTACTTCTTTTCCAAATTCTGCAACTGCGGTGATTAATAAGAGTTTCATTTTTATATTTTTTTAAAAGGTTCTCGATACAATCCCGATTGTCATCGGGATCGAACTGACGTTAAGTTATTCTATTTTGTCCTCCTCAATTACTTCTGTTGGTTTTTCCCATTTTTTTCTTTCGGTTACATAATAGATTATGGGTACTACTAACAAAGTAAGTATTGTGGAGACAATAGCTCCAAATACTAATGAAATGGCTAATCCTTGAAAGATGGGATCAAATAATATTATGGATGCAC
Organism: uncultured Bacteroidota bacterium; assembly: GCA_903879645.1. Taxonomy (GTDB): domain Bacteria; phylum Bacteroidota; class Bacteroidia; order Flavobacteriales; family Flavobacteriaceae; genus Flavobacterium. The sequence goes on along the minus strand of CAIRMK010000079.1, from coordinate 2,266 downwards.
CAATTACAACAGCTCCTGTGGTTAACAAAATTGGTGTTGTTCTCACTGCTCCTGCTTCAATTATAGCTTGTTTTAAAGGAATTCCTTCGTTCAAACGGATTTCAATAAAGTCGATAAGCAAAACGGAGTTCCTGACCATTACTCCTGCCAAAGCAATCATTCCAATGAACGAAGTAGCTGTAAAAAATGCTCCTAATAACCAGTGTCCAAATACAATTCCTATTAATGATAACGGAATTGCCATCATCATGACCATTGGCGTTTTGAAGTTTTGGAACCAACCTACAATCAACATATAGATGATCACGATGACCACCATAAAAGCTACTCCTAAATCACGGAACACTTCTAATGTAATTTGCCATTCCCCATCCCATTTGACTGTAAAATTACTTTCGTCGTTTGGTTGTTCCATGTATAACTCATTCACTTTATATCCTTTTGGTAAATGCATTTTCTGCAATTTTTCATTCATACCTAAAATAGCATATACAGGGCTTTCCAACGCTCCAGCCATATCAGCTGTTACATAAACTACTCTTTTTTGATCTTTTCTATAAATAGTTTTCTGTAGCGTATCTTTTACAACTTTTACCAAATCACTTACAGGAACTACGTTACCTCTACTTCCTTTTATTTTTAAGTTTTCAATATCCTGTAACGATGTTTTGTCTTTGTCATCCAAAGAAAGTACAATACCTACATTATCATTAGAATGCTCATCATATAAATTTGAAACAGGGTATTCTTTTAATAAATACGTCAAATTTCCAACTACTTGTTGTGGAGCAATTCCGTTAAGCATTGCTTTTTCCTTATCCACCACTAATTTGTATTCCGTTTGGTTGTCTTCCGTCATCCAATCGACATCTACAATATCAGAAGTAGATTGCAAAATGCCTTTTACTTGATGGGCTACTTTGATTTGGTCTTTATAATTCGGACCGTAAATCTCCGCTACCAAAGTGGATAAAACCGGTGGTCCTGGTGGCACCTCAATAATTTTTACATTCGCTCCATATTTTTTAGCAATCTTTTGCACTTCGGGACGTACTTCTTTGGCAATACTATGACTTTGTATAGCACGATCTTCTTTGTGTAGTAAATTCACTTGAATATCAGCCATATTACTGCCTCCACGTAAATCATAATGTCTCACTAATCCATTGAAGGTTATGGGGGCTGAGGTACCAATATAGTTTTGATAATTCACTACTTCTGGAACAGTAGACAGGTATTGTGCTATTTCTTGTGTAACCGCTGCTGTTCGTTCTAAGGTCGTCCCTTCAGGCATATCAACAACTACTTGAAATTCGTTTTTGTTATCAAAAGGTAACATTTTTACAATCACTGATTTGGTAAAGAACATCATCACCGAACCAATTAATAAAAGTACCGTTATACCAACTAACACCCTCCTTTTTTTACTACTTTCTAATAAAGGTCTTTCTAGTTTGTTGTATATTTTATATACCCAATTAGTTTCTAATCCTTGTTCTTCTTTATGTTTTTGCTCGTCTTTTTCTTGTAACAAATGATATCCCAAATAAGGTGTAACGGTCAATGCTACGAATAATGAAAGTAACATGGCTATAGAAGCACCAATAGGCATCGGACTCATATAAGGCCCCATCATACCCGATACAAATGCCATAGGAAGTATCGCAGCAATAACAGTAAACGTGGCTAAAATTGTTGGATTTCCAACTTCGTTAATGGCATAGATAGCAGCTTGCTTGAAAGGCAGTCGTTTCATCTTGAAATGCCTATGCATATTTTCGGCAATGATTATACTATCATCAACCACAATTCCTACCACAAATACTAAAGCGAAAAGGGTGATTCTATTTAAGGTATATCCTAATAAATAATACGCAAATAAAGTCAAGGCAAAGGTCAAAGGAACAGAGAAGAATACGACTAAGCCACCACGCCATCCCATAGCTAATATTACTAAAAATGTAACAGCAATAATAGCCATCGCAGTAGGGTAGTCTGCCGAGGAGGCAATTGCCTGAATAACTCTAAAAACTAGCATCGAATTCAAGTTCCAGGACAATCCAGCAAGAATCGAACCGAAAATAAAGATAGTAAAACCCAAGACATAAATCTTCTTCCTTCCAATTGTATCTCCGAGCTTCCCCCAAACAGGAACAAAAATAGCATTAGCAATAATATAAGCAGTTGCAATCCAACCAGCAGCAGAAACAGTAATCCCAAAATCCTGAATTATCTTAGGAAGAGCAAGATTAACTACAGACTGATC
>CAIRMK010000078.1 GCA_903879645.1 uncultured Bacteroidota bacterium | reverse complement strand
TAGATGAGCCAACCAATGATTTGGATATTAATACACTAAGAGCTTTGGAAGAAGGACTTGAGAATTTTGCAGGGTGTGCTGTGGTTATTTCTCACGACCGTTGGTTCTTAGATAGAATCTGTACGCATATTTTAGCTTTTGAAGGCGATTCACAAGTCTATTATTTTGAGGGAGGGTTCTCTGAATATGAAGAGAATAAAAAGAAACGACTTGGAGGTGATTTAACACCAAAACGTTTAAAATATAGAAAGTTAATTAGAAATTAATTATATTTGTACTACATCCCAATTTCGGTTGGGATTTTTTATACTAATTGTGTACTTAAAGCCCCATTTTGAGTTAACATATTAAATTAGAATATATTGAAAGTAAGTAAAATAATCCCCCTACTAATTGCACTCTTCATTTTTCAATTTGGAGTTTCTCAAGAGCGAGCTCACTCAAAGAAGCAAATTGAAAAAATGCTTATTGATGCTGGAGATTCTTTTTTTAGAATCGAGATTGATAAATCTTTAAATCTTTCTAAAACCGCTTTAAATGATGCACATAGATTAAAAGATAATGCTTTAATGGCAAAGGCTTATAATGTTATTGGGTTAAATTTTGAAGAGTTCTACGATGTTAATAAATCTATTACTTATTACAATAATGCCTTAAATCACGCTAAGCTTACTAGTAATGATACTATTAAAGACTGGATTTATAATAATTTAGGGAATGTTTACACTTTTGAAAAAATAGATGCCGACAAAGGAATTGATTATTACAAAAAGGCACTTACATACTCTTTAAAAATAAATGATTCGACGGAATTAATCTATACTAAACTAAATCTTGTTAGTGCTTACTTTAGAATTAAAAACTTTAAAGATGGTATTTCATACCTCGATGAGTGTAAAAGTTATGTCAATAGAAAAGGAGAATTGGAAGCTAGAATATCATTGAATTCGTATTATGGTAACTATTTTAGTTCTTTGAATCAAAATGCAAAAGCAGAACAATACTTCAAAGAAGCTGTAAGGCTTTCCAAAGAAAATACCCAGGAATTATTAAATTTAAACATTTGCGATTTATATACTGATTTTTCAATTTTTTATAAGAAAATTAAAAATTATGAAAAAGCATTGTATTACATGGAATTGTATAAAGACCTAAAAGAAAAAGTATATAAAGTAGAGCGAATAAAAAGGGTAAAATTAGCAGGTAGTGAAATTGAATTAGACGAATATCAAAGACAAATAAATAAAATTGAAGGTGAAAAACACCAGCAATTAAAAGATTTGAAAGAATCAAAATTAATAGTCTTATTATTTGTCATCATTCTATTCATCTTGCTATTATTACTCTATACATTTTATAAAAACAGTTCATATAGAGAGCGATCCAATAGTGACTTGAAAGTGGCTAATGAGGAATTAAAAATTGCAAAGGAAAAAGCCGAAGAAGCTTCTCAATTAAAAACACAATTTGTTTCTACAATTAGTCATGAGTTGAGAACGCCTTTGTATGGGGTGGTTGGTATCACTAATATAATTCTTGACGAACACAAAGAATTGGCTAATAGTCCGCATTTGAATTCATTAAAATTTTCAGCACGCTATTTATTGTCATTAGTAAATGATTTACTTCAAATTAATAAAATTGAAGAAAATAAAATCACATTGGAAAATATGATTTTTAATGTTACTGATGAAATTATTACTATTGTTGATTCGTTAGAGTTTATAGCTGTTAAAAACAACAATAAACTTTATACTGAAATCGATTCTAAAATACCTGAGTTTTTAATTGGAGATAAATTGCGTCTTTCACAAGTGTTTATGAATTTAGTGAGTAATGCGCTTAAATTTACTAAAGATGGTAATGTGACAGTTAGTGCTAAATTGGATAGAATTGAAGGTTCTAAACATTATCTTTATTTTGAAGTAAAAGACACTGGTGTAGGTATTGCAAAAGAAGATCAAGAAAAGATTTTTGAAAAGTTTGTTCAAATAGAACGTAAAGAAGGTGATTACCAAGGAACTGGTTTAGGTTTGTCTATTGTTCAAAGACTAACAGAACTTTTTGGAAGTAAAATCTATCTTGAAAGTGAGGAAGGAAAAGGAACATCATTTTCATTTACTATTGGATTTGATGCCGATGAATCTAAAAAGAATGAAATCATTAACAATATTGACGTTGATTTATCATTGAATCAGTTCTATAAAATATTGGTAGTGGAGGATAATAAAATTAATCAAATAGTCACTAAAAAAATATTGGAGAGCAATAATTTCAAATGCACTATTTTGGATGATGGTTATGCAGCAATCAATTTATTAGAATCGGAACATTTTGATGTGGTTTTGATGGATATAAATATGCCCATAATCAATGGATTTGAAACCACTAAATTGATTAGAAAAAAAGAAATAAGTATTCCTATTATTGCCTTAACTGCTTTTGATAAACAAGAAATATTGGAACAAGCTTTATCTTGTGGTATGAATGATATTATTATCAAACCATTTGAACAAGCTAAATTATTCCAAGTAATTAATAATCTTATAAACAAAAAAAACGCTGATTAATACCAGCGTTTTTTGTTTTGTTTAGAAGCTTCTGATTTTCTTGAATTAGAAGTGTTTTCTTTTTTCTTATTTCTCAAATCGGGTTTTGCATCCGGATTTGGGGCCACTTCAGTGTAAGGATATGGATGTTCTTTTTCTACTTTAACATTGATTTTGATTAATTTTTCAATGT
>CAIRMK010000077.1 GCA_903879645.1 uncultured Bacteroidota bacterium | reverse complement strand
CTTTTTTTGATAATCTATTTTGCTAATTAGTAAAATAAGTATTTTTTGTTTGCTAAGTTTAGTTAAATCGTTATATAAATTACCATTTCTGAATATTTAAAAGGGGCATAAGTTACAGAAATCTTCTACTTTAGCCCGCTAATGAGAGAATCTACACAAATGTTTTCATGGAAATTGTCCCTTGCTCAAGCATCCGTAAAATATGTTTTGTATTTTGGTACGGTACTTACTATCTGTACCCTATCTATATTACCCGCTTTTTTCGATACAATAGAACATCGGCATGGAATTGTATTAAAAGATTGGGTATTACAATGTCTACCTTCAATCAATTTGTCTGTTCCAATATTTGTCGTAATCTGGTCTATGGCTTTGTTAACGGCAATAAGGTGTTTCCAAAATCCGTATATTCTATCGCTGATGGTTTGGAGCTTTCTATTCTTAACGCTCTCTAGAATTATCACTATATCACTTGTCCCTTTAGATGCTCCTATAGGTTTGATATTGTTAAAAGATCCACTTTCAAATTCATTCTATCGGGGTCCATTTATTACCAAAGATCTATTCTATTCTGGGCATACGTCTACACAGTTTCTTATGTTTTTATGCTTGCAAAAACGATGGGAAAAGGGCATTGCCCTCTGTTCTACTGTAGCAATTGGATTAATGGTGCTCATACAACACGTACACTATAGTATAGATGTTATTTTTGCACCATTTGGTGCATACTTAGCGTATTATTTAGCTAAGAAAACAGTAGATTGGGCATTCTCAAAAGTTAAGTTGTAAATTAAAGAGCCAATAAACGACAATCTATATTTTAAATAATGGTTTACCTTAAATGTTAGTATAAGAATGATTTTTAAAATAAATTATTTTAATCAGCTCTAAAAGCAGTTAATTTATATAACTTCTTTTTTAAAGAAAGTCTCCTTGGTTAATCTCTTCCTTCTTGTGTTTGCCAAGTGCCTCAGCTGAATCGATATGTTTTAAATCAATTATAATGCAGAAAATTTGCCACAAACAAAATAAAGAATAGGAAAATACCATTACGCTTGTGGCTAATACTGCAGCCTTAAAAGTAAAAATGCCATTAGAGAAGTTATACATAACTAATAGGTCATATACTACTATTAATATCAAACTGAGTGTAAGAGAACCAAATACCCGTATTACTTGTCGTTTGGGAGAAAGTAAGTTTATTTCTTTTTGTAACGTAGACTTTTGTTCATCGTTTTTTCTGATCGATTGTCTAAGGTGTGAGGTTTTCTCTCTGGACTGTCCTTTTATTTTATTGTGACTGTCTTGCATCATGAAATTAAGATGCCTTACTTTATCCACTTTTTTCTTTCGATGTAAATCTATTCCATCTGCAAAAACGCCAATCAATAATGTTATTGCAGGCGCTACGAATCCTAATACTCCAATAATTACCCTACTATATAAATCTATGATGTCTCTCAAGAATTTTCCGTTTGGATTTTGTAAATTTAAATGCTTTGATTCGAAGTATCAAATTTTAGCTGATAATGAGAAGGATGTTTTCCAATTTTAAAATAGATATGCGTTATTTGACTTGAATAAAGTAGGAGTAATTCTCATGACATAAGTAAAAAAATAAGGGCCGTGAAGAATCACAGCCCTTTTTCAACCCTAAACCCTTAAAAAACGAGGTAAAGATAGGTATCACTATTTTTTATTATTAAAAAAAGATTAAAAAGTGATTAAAAAATTATATTTCATGCTAGAATATTTCCAACTTCGAAAAGAAAAAGTCTCCTTCTATCTTTGCATTCTCATCACTGTCGCTTCCATGAACTGCATTCTCTCCAATGGAGGATGCAAAATTTTTACGAATAGTTCCTTCAGCTGCATTAGCGGGATTGGTTGCTCCAATAAGCGTTCTGAAATCTTCTACTGCATTTTCTTTTTCTAAAATAGCTGCTATAATTGGGCCGCTACTCATAAACTCTACTAGTTCACCAAAAAAGCCACGCTCTCTGTGGATATCATAAAATAACCCTGCTTGCTCTTTTGTTAGCTTAGTCCATTTCAAAGCTTTAATACTGAATCCCGCCTTAACAATCTGGTCTATAATTGCACCAGAGTAGCCTTTGCTTGTTGCATCTGGCTTAACCATTGTAAATGTTCTGTTACTCATAAATATATTTTTTCTGCCGCAAATGTAAGATAAATGTTCTTCTTAGTAGCTGTTCATCTAATCAAAGCATACACAAGTTAAGCGCTTAAAAGCTTTTTTTTCAAGATTTATAAGGTGTCAAAAAAATATTTACACTAGCGTTTTGTAAGAGAGGAGCCTCAATTATAATTTACAATTACAACAACACGTCACTTATTTACACCATTATTTTTTTTGATAAAATAAATCTTTTTATTTTCCTGATATTGTACCGATTGGTCTGTGCTGCTTTTTATGGGTTCTATCATGAAGTCATTAAAAAGTTTAGCGTCTCTATCCGACAAATGATTCATAAAGTCTTTAGGGTGTTTGATTAGTAAACTACAAAAGTGATACATACTTTCATAGCCTTTAAAGAACATATCACTAGGTCTGCCATTTAATTG
>CAIRMK010000076.1 GCA_903879645.1 uncultured Bacteroidota bacterium | reverse complement strand
CTAAAGAAGAATTTTTAGCAATGAATGTAAAAGACATTCGCCCCAAAGAATGTATTGATGACTTAGAAAAAGTACTTGCTTCAGCCCTTGAAGACGGAAGCTACCCATTTGATGTTATAATAAGTCATCAGAAAAAAAATGGAGATATATTGAAAGTGAAAATAGAAGCTAAATATGTGATTTATAAAGACAAAAAAGTTAAACTTGCTTATGCTATTGATTTGACCGCAGAATTAAATACACAAAAAAAACTTACAGAAACTAACTACAAACTACAATTGGCAAGTGAAATTGCTAGTTTGGGTTATTGGACCAACGACCTAGTTAAATCTGAAATTCAATGGTCGGAAGAAGTATATAAAATATTTGAACTTGATCCAGAAACTTTTGAACTGACATTAGATAACATAATAAACTGTTATCATCCTGATAGTATTTTTGAGTTTGATTCCAATTTAAGCTTCAGTTTTGAAAGTAAAAATATCAAAGAATCAGAACGAAGAATTATCACAGGTTCTGGTAAGATAAAATGGGTATTAGAACGAATAAATTTAATCTGTGATGAAAATGGAAAACCTATTAAATTAGATGGAATTGTTTTTGATATCACTAAAAGAAAACTGTACGAACAAGAAATTGTAGAAAGTAATAACCGCTTCAAAACATTAGCCAAAGCTACCAACGAAGCCCTTTTTGATTGGGATTTAATAGAGGAAACTGTTGTTTGGGGTGATGGGTTTCACACTATTTTTGGTTATGATTTGAGTGTATATGATTATTATTTATTTTCTAACAACATTTATCCGGAGGATAAAGAAAAAGTAGTAGAAGATTTTAATAAAATAATTGAAGACCCCACAAAAGAAAACTTTACTGCAAAGTTAAGATTTTTAAAAGCCAATAGAGAGATTGCTTATGTTCAATTTAAAGGCGTTCTAATAAGAGATGAAAATGGCAAAGCAATAAGAGCATTACAATCGATAATTGACCTAACAGAAAACTTAGAGAGGTTGAACAAAATTGAAATTCAGAATAAAAAACTGAAAGACATTGCATGGAAACAATCCCATGAAGTGAGAGCACCACTTTCTAACATTATGGGCTTAGTAATTCTACTCAAGACCAACCTCAATTTAGAAGATGATGAAGAAAATAGTAAAATCATAAATTACATAACTGAATCAACAAAAAAACTGGATGAAATCATTCACGACATAGTTGATAAAACTAGTGAACTAGAAAAAGAAAAAGAAGTATAATCAAGTAGTAGATTTTTTAACTAAATAAAATCAACCAAAAGCAGACACAAACAATGTCTGCTTTTTTATATGATTCATCTAAATTGAATTCCAATGATGATAAGTTTGTATCTAAAAAAAATGTTTAGTTTTTAAAACATTCCAATCATTTCATAAAGCTAACTTTATGCTATCTCTAGTTAAAAGTCACTTAATCGTCTCTTAAAACCTGACAACAATCATATAAGTTCAGTAAAATTGCTTTACTTTTGTAGCTTCAAAGAATTGTATTAAAAATAAATATTCTCATGGATAAAAAAGTATTTTCCTTTCTATTTTCAACCCGTTTGATGGCGGTATTGTTTCTTTTGTTTGCCGCAGCAATGGGTGCTGGAACTTTTATAGAAAGCTACTACAATACCGATACGGCTCGTGTTTGGATATACAATGCAAGATGGTTTGAAGTAATCATGGTTTTCTTTATGATTAACTTCGCTGGTAATATCAAACGTTATAAGTTATATAAAAAAGAAAAATGGGCTACTTTGTTGTTACATCTTTCTTTTGTGTTTATCATTTTTGGAGCTTTTATCACTCGTTATATTAGTTACGAAGGGATGATGCCGATTAGAGAAGGCGCTACTTCTAACCAAATGTTTTCGGATAAAAATTACTTAACTTTTTATGTTGATGGTCAACACCAAGGAGCCTTAAAGAGGAGAGTTTTTGAAACGCCTATGTTGCTTTCTCCTGCGGTTTATCCACCTTTTGCTAGTAATAATTTTTCTATTTCCGATCACTTTGATGCGACACCTTTTACCATTCGGTACAAAGATTTTATAATGGATGCCAAAGATACGATCAAAGCGTCACCTTCGGGGGCATATTACTTGAAGATGGTAGAAGCGGGGAGTGGCAAACGAAATGAACATTATCTAAAAGAAGGAGAAATTCAAAATATTCACAACCTTTTATTTGCCGTAAACAAACCAACCAAAGGAGCTATTAATATTACGGTTACTAAAGATGGAACTACAATAGAAGCTCCGTTTGAAGGACAGTTTATGCGAATGGCTGATAAGTTGCAAGGCAAAGTAGATAAAGATGCTACACAACCGTTGATGTTCCGTTCATTGTATAATGTAGGAGGAGCACAGTTTGTTTTTCCAGAGCAACCTATTAAAGGGGTGAAAGATATTGTTTCAGGCAAGAAATACAAATCTAAAACCTCTAATGATGCATTAATCATAACAGTAGAATCAGAAGGAAAGTCGAAAGATGTTACTTTGGTGGGTTCTAAAGGAAATGTTGGAGAGGCGCAAATAGTAAAAATAGGCAAATTGGATTACACCTTTTTTTATGGAAGTAAAGTATATACATTGCCCTTCAGTTTGACATTGAATGATTTTACTGCAAAAAAATATCCAGGTACCGAGAAAAGCTATTCTTCTTTTGAAAGTAAAGTTACAGTTACTGATAATGGGGTAAAAACTCCCGCTGATATTTATATGAATCATATATTAGACCACGGTGGTTTCCGTTTCTTCCAATCGTCTTTTGACCCGGATGAGAAAGGAACTATTCTTTCGGTTAACCATGACTATTGGGGAACCTTGATTACTTATATTGGCTATTTCTCTTTATTCTTTGCGATGTTGATGATTCTTTTTGTGAAAAACACCCGTTTTGCTGATGTGAAAAGAAAATTAAATGAGGTGAAACTAAAAAAGACACAATTGCTATCACTGCTTTTGGTATTCCTTTCGTTACCAGCTTTTTCACAAATGAAAGCAGATCATAGTTCGAAGATTAATTATTTAGATTCTGTTTTAAAATATAAAGTTCCTGAAGCACAAGCTGAAAAATTTGGACGATTGATTATTCAAGATGATGGTGGAAGGATGAAACCAATTAATACTTTCTCTTCAGAGCTTTTGAGAAAAGTGAGCAAAAGAGAAAGTTATGAAGGAATGAATTCTGACCAAGTTTTTATTTCGATGTCACAATTTCCTACAGTTTGGTTTGAACTTCCTTTGATTTATATTAAAAGTGGTAATGATAGTATTCGCAAAATTATCGGTGTAAAAGCAGAAGATAAATATGTCACCTTTAGAAGTTTGTTTGATGCAAAAGGGAATTATAAATTAGGACGTTATTTGGATGACGCCTATAAAACAACTAATCCCGATCAGTTTCAAAAAGATTTTATTGAAGTTGATAAAAAAGTCAATTTGATGAATTCGGCTTTGAGTGGGAATATTTTAAAAATATTTCCAGTTCCGAATGATAAGAATAGTAAATGGGCTTCCTTTTTAGAAATCAATCATCCAACCGGAAATGATTTGGATCAAATAAAAAACGCATTACCTTTCTATTTTGATGCCTTAACCAAAGCGACTAAAACTAAAGATTATGCTTTAGCTAATACGATGTTGCTCGGATTGGAGAATTTCCAAAGGAAATACGGAAAAGAAGTGCGACCATCGGACGACAAAATTTCTTCTGAAATCTTGTTGAACAAATATGATGTCTTCAAAAACTTATTTTGGTTATACATGCTTGCCGGAAGTTTGATGCTTATCATGGTTATTATTAGTATTTTCTATACTAAAAAACCTATACGAGTAATCATCAACTTGTTTCATATAATGGTGGGGGTTTTATTTCTCTTTCACACCATAGGATTGATTGCTCGTTGGTATGTTTCGGGCCACGCTCCATGGAGTAACGCTTATGAAAGTATGATATATGTAGCATGGGCAACGATGTTTTTTACTTTAGCTTTTGATAGAAAATCAAAACTTACGGTAGCTTCTGGAACGTTTGTAGCTTCTATGATTTTAATGATTGCGCATTTAAATTGGTTGGACCCAGCGATTGCTAACTTGCAACCGGTTTTAAATTCGTATTGGTTAATGATTCACGTTGCAGTAATTGTGGCTAGTTACGGTCCATTTACTTTGGGAATGGTGCTTGGATTGGTGTCATTGATTTTGATGTTGTTTACCAACGAGAAAAATAAAACGATGATGACGTTGCACATAAGAGAAATTACCTATATCAATGAAATGGCGTTGACTATTGGATTAGTGATGCTAACTATTGGGAATTTCCTAGGGGGACAATGGGCCAATGAGTCTTGGGGACGCTACTGGGGATGGGATCCAAAAGAAACTTGGGCTTTAATTAGTATAATGGTTTATGCTTTTGTAATTCATGCTCGATTCGTACCTTCTTTACGTGGTTTGTTCTCGTTTAATTTTATGAGTGTACTTGCTTTTGCCTCGATATTAATGACTTATTTTGGTGTAAACTTCCATTTAACCGGAATGCATTCGTATGCTTCAGGAGAGAAACAAAATGTGATTATTTATCTCTATATTTTTGTCACTTTCATGGTGTTTTCACTATTGGTATATCTTCGATATCGAAAGATTTTTAAGAAGAAATAAAAACAAAAAGGTTCAACAAATGTTGAACCTTTTTTTTAGCACTTGACTTTTTAAAATTATACCTTCCCTAATGTATATAATTGGTCCATAGTTGGTGTTTTACTTCCTCCTGTAGGTTCAAGTGTTATTCCAAATGCTTGAGCATTTTTAGTGCCACTAACAGCAAATATTTTTTCGGTGTTTCCATTGAAGTTTGCTAACAAACCAATACTTGTTGGCGTGAGAGTGGGGCTTAATTGCAACGACCAAATTTGATATACTTTTCCTTTGGGTGGTTCCGGCAATCCGGAAGCATCTACATAAACCGTTGCTGTTTCTTTATTCCAATAAATTTTAGCGGAAGCAGTGGGAGCCACTTTTTGTCCGCCCAAAACAACAACGGTATTTTTTGTATCTCTAATTACCTGCAATGCTGTGGCTGTTTCTTTATTCTTACTTTGTAAATCAACTACTGATTTTTGAAGATTTGATTTTTCTCCTTGTATTGTTGTAATGGTAGTATGGTTTTCTTTTAGTTTGAAATATTGAAATCCAATACCCAATACCAAAACGATAGTGGCCGCCCAATTTAAATAGGGAGTTATTTTTGATTTTGGGTTCATCTCAATTATGCCTTGGTTTTTTAATTCTAATTTAGCCTTTATTCTTTCAAAATTTTCAGAAGAAAGTACCGGTGAAAAACTAGAAGAAAGATTTAAAATTGCTTTTTCAATGCTAAGAATTTCTTTGTTTATTGCAGGATTAATTTTTGCTAATTCGCTAATTTCTTTAGTTTCACTTTCGTTTATTAATCCATAAACATAAAGTTCTAATCTGCCCGAGTTAATCATTTCAGTTGTATTCATTATACTTGTAAATAAGTTCTTAAATCATTTATACAATTTCTGTTTTGTGTTTTAACAGTGCCCAAAGGAATTTCAAGTTCATCGGAGGCTTCTTGTTGGGTGTATCCTTGAAAAAACAATAACTGAATTAGCTGGATGCATTTTGGTTTGAGTTTTTTAACAAATTCATTGATGCCTATTGTATCAATTCTATTAATTAATTTGTTGCTATCGTCTAATAGATGTACGAAATTATCTGCTGATAGGTTTTTTTGACTGTTGTTATATCCTTTAGATCGTAATTTGTCAATGACAGTATTTCGTGCAATGTTTAACATCCAAGTATAAAGTCTTCCTTTGGAGTCATTATAGGATTCAATGTTTTTCCAAATCTTCACAAATACTTCTTGCAATACATCTTCGGCATCTTCAGTCTCTTTTAATAGATTGGAAATGACAGAAAACAAACTTTTCGAATACATGTCATACATTATTGTAAAAGCACGTTCCTCTTTTTTGAGGAGTAACGGAATTAATTCTTCTTGTGTCATGGTTTTTGTTTTTTTGTTATGAATATATACGACAGGTTTTTCATTTTGGTTTTATAAAAATAAATTTTTATTTCCTTTTACACTAAATCCTTCTCCGATTTAACAATAGTCTGCTTTTTATAGCTTTCTTAAAAATGATTTTACTTTTTTTTTGAATAAAAAAACCAAACTTCATTTTTGCTCGTAAATGAGGTAACAAAAATAAATAACCATTTAAAAAAATAATCGTATGAAAAGAAAAATTAGAATTATTATAGGGAGTGCCTTGGGAGTCACCCTCTTGTTATTTGGCATTTTAGTATTTCACATAGCTACAGCAAAAGCGATTGTGTATGATAATTCGACAATGCAAATTAGCAGGATCGATTTTCAAGAACCATTAGACTCGGTAAAGATGAAAACCATTCATCGTCAATTAAAATCTATTCCCGGATTTATTAATGATAGCTATAATTTGGAAACGGGAGTTTTGGTTTATTTTCATGATAATCGAATAGCCGATTCACAAAAGATTTTCAATGCATTAATTCGCAAAGGAAATTATAAAGCCAAACGCTATATTGTTCCGAAAGAATTGGCATCTAATAAAGTATGTCCAATTACGAGTGAAGGAAGTATCAGTTATGCTTTTTCTAAAGAAATAAAACGAATTTTCAATTAATAACTTAATATTTACAACTATGAAAAATTTATCTAAAATGGCACTAACTGCTTTATTACTTGGTTCAATGACTTTTGTTGTTTCCTGTAGTAAAAGCAAAAATGACGAAACGACTACTCCAGCAACTCCATCTCTTTATGCTCGATTAGGAGGGACAACAAAAGTCTCAGATCCAAAAAATCCAGGACAAATGATTGAAAAAGGGCGCTTGAGTTATCGTTCGGTAGTAGATACTACTATCACTTTGATTGTTAAAGATATTGTAGCAAACAATCCAGGTAATTTTTCGGCTCATTTTGCTCCTTTAGTCAGTGAAGTATCTGCCGGAAATACAACTAATGTAGCAGTATTGAGTAAAAACCTTACTGATTTCTTTTCAGCCAATACAGGAGGTAGTTCAACTAACACTTATTCTGGTAAAAGTATGCACGATGCTCATAATCCAGCGGCCAATCCTAGAATGGCAATAAAAGCAACCAATGCTAATTATGATAAATTTATTGGATATGTGGGTACTGCAGCAGGGAAGAACGGCGTAACAGATCAAACTATTATTAATGATGTAGTAACCGTATTGGAATCATTACGAACACAAGTGGTTCAAGCGCCATAAATCACAAAAAGAAAAGACGTTTCTCAAATGAGTTGCTTGTTTGGTTTTGTTTTTTGTTAGGAGTCCAACGATTTTTATATTGTTGGACTTTTTTATCTTACAAAACTTTAAGACTTGTTCTTTTTAGGTGAAACAATAATTTGATTAACTTTATAAAAAAATTAGATTATGAAAAAATTATTAATTGTATTTACAGGTATTTGTTTTCTAACAAGTTGCAAAAATGTGGCACAAAATATGTCGGAAAACACAAGTTCACAAACAACAAAAAGTGTTATGGAAAAAGAAACGATTTACCAATTTAAGGTAAAAGATTTAAGTGGGAACGAATTTGATTTTGCTTCCTTAAAAGGGAAAAAGATATTGGTTGTTAATACTGCATCAAAATGCGGATTGACACCTCAATATAAAGACTTGGAAGCCATTTATGAAAAGTATAAAAGCAAAAATTTTGTTATTGTAGGATTTCCGGCCAACAACTTTGCCTCACAAGAACCTGGCACAGACAAAGAGATTAGTTCATTTTGTCAATTGAACTATGGAGTAACATTTCCAATGATGAGTAAGGTTTCGGTTAAAGGTTCTGATATGTGTGAGGTCTATAAATTTTTAACTCAAAAAGCTAAGAATGGTATACAAGACAGTGATGTTGAATGGAATTTTCAAAAATATTTAATTAATGAAAAAGGGGAATTAGAGAAAGTTATTGCTCCAAGGGTTTTACCTACTGATGTAACAGTTGTTGATTGGATTACGAAATAAGGCAAGTAAAAGGCATAAAAAAAGAGTGATTATTTCACTCTTTTTTTTTATGCCTAATTTTTATTTAATACTTTAGATTTTCAGGTAAAGGTCTTTCGGCCATAAAAAGGAAATAAAGGCCAACTAGTATAAATGGGATACTCAGCCACTGACCAGTTGAAAATAATCCTAAAGAGTTTTCAATTCCACCTTGACTTCCTTTTACATATTCAACAACAAAACGAACGCTCCATAATAAAATTAAAAACACTCCGAATAGCAATCCATGTTTTTGTGTTGTTTCTGTTTTCCAATACAGATACATTAGAATTGCAAAAACAAAGATATAACAGAAAGATTCATATAATTGAGCAGGATGTTTTAAAGGAACTTGAGCTAATAAATCGGCAAATTTCGGATTTGAAACAATAGCGTTATAAGCAGCATCGGGATCGCCAATTTGAGTTTTATACATAGCATCTTGAGGACTATAAAAATCTCTTACAAATTTAACGCCAAAAGTAGTATTTGAAGTTACTTTACCTACAATTTCAGAATTAAAAAAGTTTCCAATTCTAACAAATATAGCACCACATGCAACTGGAATTACTACACGATCTAATACCCATAGCATAGGTTTTTTTATAACATTTTTACTGTAAAAATATACGGTTAAAATTATTGCAATAGCGGCTCCATGACTTGCTAGACCTGCAAAACCAGTGAATTTAAATTCTGGTTCAAATTTGAATGGTAATAATATTTCTAAAAGATGATTTCTAAAATATTCCCAATCATAAAAGAACACGTGTCCTAATCGAGCTCCTAATAAAGTTGCCAAAACTGTCCAAATAAAAAGGGTATCTAGTTTTTCTAAAGATTCTTTTTCATTTATGAAAATCTTTTTCATAATGTACCAACCTAGACCAAATGCTATAACAAACATTAAGCTGTAAAATCTAATGTTTATTGGGCCTAAATGTATTCCTTCTGATGGATTCCAAATCATTTTTTTTGGGGTTTTATTGTATGATAATTATCAAAAATAGT
>CAIRMK010000075.1 GCA_903879645.1 uncultured Bacteroidota bacterium | reverse complement strand
GAAGTTTGACATCCCGTTATTGGATTGGTTTGACTAGCATAATAAATGGTGTTATTATTCAAAATGTTAGTTGATGCCAATGGAGATCCTCCAGATGGTGTCAAATACCATTGAATATTATTTCCAACAGCTATTAAACTTCCTATAGTAGCTTGAGAGGCATTATCAACACAAACTCCTTGAAAATTTTGTCCAGTGGGAGCCAAATAAATAGTTACGGTTACTTCCTGTCTACTACCACAAGAACCAGAATTATCATCGGCAAAATAATGAGCCCCATTTACCAATCCTGCGGAACTAGACAAAGGCGTTGTTGAAGTTGCTGTCGCATACCAAACCACTCCATTACCATTATCAGTAGCAACCAAATTAGCAATGGTTGGTGATTGTGTATTACAAAATGTTTGCGAGGCGTTTACAACCGTAGGGCATTGAGAAAACCCATTAGTAAATGTAAAGAGCAATAGAACTAATATAAATAATCTATTGAAATTTATATTGTATAGTATATTTTTTATCATAAGCAAAAATCTAATCTGTAATTAGAAAGAAAAATCATAAATTAATTTAATTCTTTTATTTTCTCATCGGTATCATGTTGAAGAATATAAAACCCTTTATTCACATAGGTTCCAACTTCATTTTTAGAATATTTAAATTGCAACTTCAAATATTCTGTAATATCCTCTTTAGCAGAAACTTCAAAATCTTTATTTTGAGACAACCTCAACAAAGTATCATAAACCATTTCAAAACCTAACAAGAAGTTTTGATTACCCTCATTACTTTCATTTGGAGTAACTTTTTGAGTCATCTTATCTAATTTTGAGGAATTATAAACAGAAGTTAATGAAGGATAAATCATTTTCAAAATATTAGTTCTTATAGAAGAAACATTTTCGAAATTTGACAATAAAGAAGGCTCTAAAACAGCAATTTGTATTTGAAAATCAGCAAACTCACTTAACAAAACATTGGTAGCTCCAATTATCATACTATTTTTATCAGCATCTAAAACAACGTAATTTAATTTATTTTTGACCAATAGTTTTTTTAAATCCTCAGTATCAACTAAATCTTTATCTGAAATCGTAACAAATTTTGCGTCTGGGCATTTCTCTGAAATTGTCTTTTTACTTTCTACTCTATCATTGCTATTAACCACAATAATATTAGCTCCTTTTGATTTTAAATAATCTAAAATGGTTTCACTAATTTCTTTATCAGAAGGAACTGAAACATACAAATTTGAATAGCCTTTTCCCTCTTTCCCGATTTGATTAGTGATTACTGGAATATTCTGTTTACTCAATCCTGATGCCACATTTGCAACTGTTGTATCATAAAAAGGCATAATGATTGCATTGGATTGCATCACCTTTTCATTACTTAAAAACCCATCCAAACTCAAATCATTCTTTTGCAAATCAACTAATTTAACATCTAAATTTGAAGTTATTTTTTTTATCGAATCAATAGCAGCCAAAGCTCCAGAATAAAATTGGAGATCTTTTTTTACAAATTCATCTTGAACACTAATAAAATTAGATGATATTTTTAAATAACTTTGATATTGAGCGTCATCAAAAGGTAAGACCAGATCGGAAGAGCACACGTCTGAACT
>CAIRMK010000074.1 GCA_903879645.1 uncultured Bacteroidota bacterium | reverse complement strand
AGAGTTAATAAATGTATTTGCAAAAATAAATTATGAAAAAGATAATTTTGATGAAAGAACAACTTTCAATCTTTATCATTTTATGTTGATTAACTTAATTGAAACAAATGGGTATTCTAAAAAAATGGTATGTTCAGAAAATCTTATAAATGATTATATTTCTAATGTTTTTGATAAATCATCTGATTATTATAGATTAAAACTTTTTTTACTAGATTATACAGAAGTTATTGATTTCAATGATGTTGTTATTTATACAGGATTACTATCCAGTAATGATCAAAAACTTTTTTTTAAAAAAGTACTTAAACTGATTGCAGAACAAAAAATAGATGTAAGTCTAGAGGACCTAAACCGAATTACCACTATAGATTATCAAACAAGTGAATATGCAAAAGAAATAGATGGTGTTGGTCTAGATTACACACTTAATATAATACTTAAAATACTCACTGATATAAAAAATAATATCCAAACAAATCGCAATACGATTTTTGACATTATCGCAAGCCAAATTAAAAATCCTAAAGACTTGTTAGTTATTGATGGTTTTTTTGAAAGATGTTCAGGAAGAACAGTATTAAAAGAAAATGGAAAAACAGAAGAGGAAAACGGCATTACCAAAATTAACTATCAATTAGATAAAAAGGAACATATGTTGCCGCGATTTTCAACTTTTTGCGATGGAAGAAAAGCAAGTACTTTATGCAATAAGTCAGACTTAAACTTTTGGTGGTGCGAAAACAATCAATGCTATGATTTATGTCGCAAGCTGCATTCATCGGCTCAATGGCAAGATTATACTTTAGAAGATGCTTTAACCATACTTAAAATACCATACAGTCAAATTCAATATGAATCTTTATTAAATACTATAAACCGTGTAAATAGATTTCTAGAACATTTATCTTGTAGGTCATGTAACACTATATTGAAACCTGTGGGTAAATCAAATTTTGCTTTTTATGGTGTTACAATGTTCTCTTGTAAAAATTCCGAATGTGCCGAAAAATCAAAAGAAATCTACTTATCACATTGTTTAAATGGCAATTGTCAGGATATTATCGATGGTCGAGATTCCGTTCGTTGTAAAACCGAGGGATTTAAAGAAGAATGTGGTTGGTATATTTGTAATAATTGCCATGCTTGTTGCAGTAGCGAAAAACTTAGTGCCCGTAAGTGGATATTGGAACAAAACAACAGAACCTACAATTGTCACATCGAAGGGCACCGTGATAGAGGAATAATTTGTTGTAACGATTGTGGTGATGAAATGTTTGAACCTATTACTAATGAATTATTCAGTAAACAATTAAATTGGTTTATAGAGCATAAAGATTCACATCCAAATATAATTAATTCACGTAAACGAATAAAAGATAATAAATGGTGGTTTATTTGGGCAAGAGGAAATATGTCATTTGTAGAGTACAATAAGCAAATACAAAGTCTATTTTCTAGTGGTTTTACTATACCCGACATTGATGACAAAGAAAAGGAAAATCAATTAATAGCTGAACCCATTGACAAAGTTTTTGTATGTCCAAATTGTGATAAGCGTTTTGATTTAAATTACATGCAGGATTTTGATTATGGAAAAAAAATAGCAATACAAAAATTTCACTATAATATATTTCCACAAATTAATAATAAACAGTAATTTAGGACATTTATTACAAATCTATGAGCACCAACTTTTCTTTTCTTCAACAAGAATACCCAGAAATCTACCGTGAGATTACTGAAGCGGAAAAACACACTTTTACGGCACCTCGGTACGCAGCCTTATTGTGTCGTAGTGCGTTAGAGAAAACCTTGTTTTGGTTGTATAAAAACGATGAAGATTTAGAGTTGCCTTACGATACCAAATTAGGCGCCTTGTTACATGACGAAAGTTTCAAAAACATACTTAAACCAAGTATGCTTGTAGAACTTGATATTGTAAGATTGAATGGAAACAATGCAGCTCATGGCAAAATAGTAAAAGCATTAGAAGCATTACAATCCTTAAAAAATTGTTTTCGTTTTTTATCTTTTCTAAGCAAATACTACAGCGCAAACAATCCAGATATTCCTGAATTTGATGAACGAATAATTCCTTACGGAGATACTAACGAAAAAAACACCAAACAACTAGCAGCAATAGCTGAAAAACTAGAACAAGAACGTGCTGAAGCTCAAAAAGTTTTAAAAGCACAACAGCTTCTTTCTCAAGAAAATGAAGAGTTACGCAAACAATTAGATAATCAATTACAGCTAATTGCCGATAGGAAAGAAACACGTTTTCAAGAAACGACTTTTGAACAAGCCGTTCCCGAATTAACTTCCGAACAAGAAACACGCAAACTGCTTATTGATTTATTATTAAGAGAAGCAGGTTGGGACAATCTAAGAGAAGGTAAAGAAAAAGAGTTTGAAGTAGCAGGAATGCCATTAACAACAAACCCTTCCGGGAAAGGTTATGTTGATTATGTATTATGGGGTGATAATGGTTTGCCTTTGGCGGTAATAGAAGCTAAAAGTACTATGCACGATGCCCACAAAGGAAAACACCAAGCCAGTCTATATGCCGATTGTCTAGAAAAAAGCACAGGGCAAAGACCTATTATTTTTTACAGCAATGGTTTTGAAACAAACCTTTGGGACGATACTTTTTATCCCGATAGAAGAGTTCAAGGATTTTATACAAAAGAAGAGTTACAACTGGCAATAGAAAGACGGACTTCAAGAAAAGACCTTAGAAACTTTCGGGTAAATACAGGTATTGTAGAAAGACCATACCAATTGTTAGCAATACAACGAGTGGCTGAAACTTTAGTAACAGCCAACCAACAACATTTAAGAGGTAAAGGACGAAAAGCACTTTTAGTAATGGCAACAGGAAGCGGCAAGACAAGAACCGCTGCTGCAATTGTCGATATGTTTACCAAATGCAATTGGGCAAAACGTATCTTATTTCTAGCCGATAGAAATGCCCTGGTATCTCAAGCAAAAAATGCCTTCAAAGAATACCTTCCTCATTTATCAGCAATCGACTTAACAAAAGAGAAAGAAGACAATGGCACAAGGGTAGTATTTTCAACCTATCCAACCATAATGAATAAAATCGATAGTCTAAAAAATGAAGACGGTCGATTGTATGGTATCGGACATTTTGATGTTATAATTATTGATGAGGCACACCGTTCTGTGTACCAAAAATACCAAGCTATTTTTAGCTACTTTGATAGCATATTGATTGGACTGACAGCGACCCCTAAAAAAGATATTGATCGAAATACCTATTCCTTATTTGAAATAGAAGACGACAATCCAACCTTTGCTTATGAGCTTAACGAAGCGGTAGATGCTAAATATTTGGTGCCTCCAAAAGCAATTACCGTTCCAGTAAAATTTCCAAGAGAAGGAATAAAATATGCCGAACTTTCTGAAAAAGATAAAGAACAATACGAAGAAGTTTTCGGAATTCCAGAAGATACAGAACCTACCGGTATTCCCGAAATTGACAAAAGTAAAATCAATACGTTCCTTTTCAATAACAATACAGTAGATACGGTGCTAGATTATCTAATGAATTACGGTCAAAAAGTAGAAAGTGGAGATAAACTTGGTAAGACTATTATTTTTGCTAAAAACCACAGACATGCCGTTTTCATTGAAGAACGTTTCAATAAAAATTATCCTGATTTAGGAGGTAGTTTTCTAAGAGTAATAGACAACTACGAAGACAAGGCACAAGATTTATTAGAGAAATTTTGTTTTTATAAAGGCGATGAAAAAGATCCTCAAATTGCAGTTTCGGTGGACATGATGGACACAGGGGTTGATGCACCTAGAGTGCTGAATTTAGTGTTTTTCAAAGAAGTAAAATCGTTTGCTAAATATTGGCAAATGATTGGTAGAGGGACACGATTATGTAAAAACATATTCGGTAAAGACAAAGACAAAGAGTATTTCTTGATTTTTGATATTTGTGCTAATTTTGAATTTTTTGACGAATTTCCAGATGGTTTAACTCCAAAAGCATCAAAATCATTATCGCAATTGATATTTGAAACCAAGTTAGATATTGTAATTGCAATTTACAACAATCAAGAACCTACGGAAGAGGAAGAATTGTATTGTACATTCATTATGGATGATTTACATAAATCAATTCAAGAGTTAGATGAAAGTCGATTTGAAGTAAGAAAACATTGGAAATATGTAATAGAATACAAGGCAAGAAACAAATGGAATAATTTAACTAATGGTGCAGTTTTAGATATCAAAAATAACCTTTCTCATTTAATT
>CAIRMK010000073.1 GCA_903879645.1 uncultured Bacteroidota bacterium | reverse complement strand
TAAATTAAAAATGATGAAATTGAAGATTCACGAATACCCAGCAAAAAATAATAAAATCATGAGTAAAAAATTATTATTATTGTTATTGTTAGCTCCAGTAATAGGCATAGCCCAATCAAAATCTATTTCTAAAAAACTAAAAACTAAAGTGGATGCAGTAAAAACTAAAGCTACAACAGCTGTTACAACTCCTGCTGCGACTAGCAATAGCGCCAATCCCTTAGATATTTCTGCTGGTTTAAAAGAAGCCTTAAATAATGGAATAACGAAAGAAGTTTCAAAATTAACTGCGGTAGATGGATTCTATAAAAATGAAGCTGTTAAAATTTTAATGCCCGAAGAATTACAAAAAGTAGAAAATACTTTAAGAAAATTAGGAATGGGGAATTTAGCAGATCAAGGAGTTTTAGCCATGAACAGAGCCGCCGAAGATGCGGTGAAAGAAGCCACTCCTATTTTTGTGTCAGCGGTAAAAAACATGAATATCACTGATGCTAAATCAATTTTATTAGGAAGTGACAATGCAGCAACAACCTATCTTCAAGGCAGTACCAACAAAGAATTATATGCAAAATTCAGCCCTGTAGTACAACAATCTATAGGAAAAGTAGGTGCTGACGCCATTTGGAGCAGTATAATTAGTAAGTACAACGAAATTCCTTTTGTCTCTAAAGTAAATCCAAACATTACAGATTACATCACTAACAAAGCAATGGATGGTGTTTTCAAAATGATTGCTGTAGAAGAAAAAAATATTAGAACCGATTTAAAATCGAGAACTTCACCTTTATTACAAAGTGTTTTTGGTTTGCTAGGTAAAAAGTAGTTTGTAGGATTTATATTAAAAGAATTTTCTTTTATAATATTTTAATAATCAATAACATAAGTATAACATTATCTTAACATAACATATACAAATATTGTCTGATATTTGTAACGTAATAGATGAAAAACTATTATTTTGTTTGGTTTAGGTTAGTTTAAATTTGCCAGTGTTTGAGAAAACATTGGCATTTTTTTTTATCTTTAGCTACTCGTTCTCTTTTATGAGTTATGAATAAATGCAATTACTTGCTGATTGAATATAGCATACTGTTCTACATTGACCACGTGTCCACATTTTTCGATGACAAATAATGTAGAGGATTTATAATGACTTTCAACTACTTTTCTAACAGAAGGTAAAAACATATAATCTTCTTCACCCATAACATAAAAAGTCGGTATATTCAATTCTTGTTGACGAAACCATTTTAATATCGGATTGATTTCAGCGGTGAGTTTAAACCAACGAATAAATTCCTTCTGATACAATTTCTTAGCTTCATTAATAAATAATAATCGGGATTGCTTGTGGTTTTTATTGGGCATAATTACAAAGGCAAAAAACTTATACAAAACCAAATAGGGCAATACATATTTAAAAATATTCCCCAATCGCATTAATATTTGGGAACGAAAATTCATTTTTAAAATAGCACCACCCATAATCATACTGTCAACTCTTTTGGGGTGCATTTCTGCCAATTGACGGATGACTATTGTTCCAAGAGAAATTCCAACAAAATGGGATGTTTTTATCTTTAAATGGTCGAGAACTTCGAGCACATCGTTAGCAATCGATTTGAAGGTATAATTTTGTTTAAAAGCCTTTTTAATTTGGGTAGTGGAATCGCCATGACCGCGCAAATCCAATAATAATACATTAAAATGTTTTTGAAATTCTCTTAGTTGCATGAACCATATAGACGAACTTCCTCCCGCCCCATGCACAAAAGTTACCCATTGTGAGGATTCTTCATTTTTATATACAGTATAGGCTATCACAGATTGTTCAAAATTGCATCCATTTCAACTTGCATTTTCAAAGCTTCTTCTCTTGCCTTTTCTGCAAAGTCTACACCATGAGAAGCATAAATAATACCGCGTGAAGAGTTGATTAACAAACCTACAGTTTCACTCATTCCGTATTGACAAACTTCTTGCAAACTTCCTCCTTGTGCTCCCACTCCCGGAACTAACAGAAAACTATTCGGAATAATTTTTCGAATTTCAGTAAAATATTCAGCTTTGGTGGCTCCTACAACATACATTAAGTTTTCGGCATTTCTCCAAGATTTTGAAGTTTCTATAACAACCTTATAAAGTTCTTTCCCTTCAACATTCTTGGTTTGAAAATCAAATGCACCTTCATTGGAAGTTAATGCTAGCATTATAGTATGTTTATTTTCAAACGCTAAAAATGGTTCTACAGAATCCTTTCCCATATAAGGAGCTACTGTCACAGAATCAAAATTCAAATCCTCAAAAAAAGCTTTGGCATACATTGAGGAGGTATTTCCTATATCACCACGTTTAGCATCAGCTATAGTGAAGATTTCAGGATAGTTTTGGGTAATGTAATTGATGGTTTTTTGAAGTGATTGCCACCCTTTTATTCCATAAGCCTCATAGAAAGCGACATTGGGCTTATAAGAAACACATAAATCATGAGTAGCATCAATTATGGCTTTGTTGAATTCAAAAATGGGATCTTCCAGTCCTAATAAATGAGTGGGTATTTTAGTCAAATCCACATCCAAACCAATACATAAAAAGGATTTTTTTTGTTGAATTTGTTCAATTAATTGTTGTGTCGTCATAGTAGTTGTTTGAGCGCAAAGTTACAAAGTTTTTTTAACCACAAAGGCACTAAAAAGACACTAAGTTTACAAATAGTAAATACATATCTCTTAGAAGTTATTGAACACTTCACATAAAAAAAATGCCAAACTTACGCTCGACATCTTTATTCTATTCTCTTTATTCTATTCTCTTTTAAAAAACTTCGCTTTCTTTAAGTTTTTCCATGTTATTTACCATTTGAAGTTCATCAACAAACTTCTGAATTTTTCCGTTCATAACACCATCCATATCAAACACATCTAATCCAATTCTGTGATCAGTTACTCGTCCTTGCGAATAATTATAAGTTCTAATTTTAGCCGAACGGTCACCCGAACTCACTTGAGAAGAACGTTTGGTAGCATCCTCAGCTTGCTTTTTAGCTAACTCTTGCTCATATAAACGCGAACGCAATACTTCTAAAGCTTTATCTTTATTTTTATGCTGCGATTTTTGATCTTGACATTGAGCCACTAATCCTGTAGGAGTGTGTGTCAAACGAACAGCCGATTTTGTGGTATTTACTGATTGTCCACCTGGCCCAGAAGAACAGAAAAAATCCACACGAACATCGTTCATATCGATTTGCACATCAAATTCTTCAGCCTCTGGCAATACCATCACGGTGGCGGCTGAGGTATGTACACGACCTTGTGTTTCCGTTTGAGGTACACGTTGTACACGGTGAACTCCTGCTTCAAATTTCAAAGTCCCATACACATCTTCACCAGTAACTTCAAAAATCACCTCTTTAAATCCACCAGAAGTTCCCTCATTCATATCTACTGTTGAAGTTCTCCAACCACGAGTTTCACAATATTTAGTATACATTCTATATAAATCTCCAGCAAAAATAGAAGCTTCATCGCCACCAGTTCCCGCACGGATTTCTACCATTACGTTTTTAGCATCCTCCGGATCCTTAGGGATCAACATGAATTTGATTTCATCCTCTAATTCAGGCAAACGCTCTTTTGCTTCATCCAATTGCATTTTGGCCATTTCAACCATTTCAGCATCCGAACCATCAGCAAGAATTTCGTTGGCCTCCTCAATATTTCCAGTAATAGTAATAAGCTCTTCACGCTTATCCATAAGGTTTTTCAACCCTTTATATTCTTGATTTAATTGAACATAACGTTTTTGATCGGCTATAATATCGGGCTGAATAATCAAATCAGATATCTCGTCGAAACGTTGTTTTACATATTGAAGTCTTTCTAACATTTTGTATTCTTTATTTGGAGTGCAAAAGTAATAAAAAAAGTGTTCAGTTGGCAGTGTTCAGTTGGCAGATTTTTCATAGTATTGTAGTTTAAAATTATAATCTATGAAAATTATTTCTTTTGCTATCATGCTACTTTGTTTGATTACTATTGTTTCATGTAAAAAATACGATAAAAATGGAAATGAAATAAAGACGTACACTGAATTAGCAAAAGCCAATTGGCTGATTGGTGAGTGGGAAAAAACAGATAGTCTCGGCACCTTGAAGGAAATTTGGAAAACCGAAGATGATAGCACTTTTACTGGCCATTCATATTATATTCAAAACAAAAAAGACACTCTTTTCAATGAACAAATTGAATTGATTCAAGAAAAAGAACATTTGATTTACAGACAAACAATAGAAGGAGAAAATAATGACGAACCTGTTCCCTTCCAATTGACAAAAGCAGAAGATAGCCTTTTAGTTTTTGAAAATCCAAAACATAATTATCCACAGAAAATAGTTTATAAATTAAAAAAAGACAAAAGTATTGTTGCTACTATTTCAGGGAAACAAAACGGAAAAGTGAGTTCCGAAAATTACCCAATGACCAAAATAAAATAAAAAACATGAACCAATTAAAAATTAGAGGATTACATCGCGATTTAGGATATTTCTATATCGGGCTAATTATTTCCTTTGCCACTTCAGGAATCTTGATGAACCACAGAGACAGTTGGCATGCAGAAAAATATACTACAGAAAACAAAGCAATAACTATTAAGATACCGTCCGAAGAAGGCTTAACGGATGAATGGGGAGAAAATTTAGGAAAACAATTAGGAATTAAAGATAACTTCCGTCGCCTAAAAATTGATGATGATGAATTGCGTATTTCATTTGAGAAAAACGATATTGATGTTGACATGAAAACCGGAAAAGGTGAAATTACAACATTTATTAAAACACCTATTATTAGCCAAATGATGAGGTTACATAAAAACTCTTCGGATTTGTGGATTTATTATGGAGATATTTTTGGGTTATCATTAATAACTATTGCCCTTACAGGTGCAATTATGATTCCTGCAGGAAAATTTTCTTTCAAGCAAAGAGGTTGGAAATTGGCTTTAGCTGGTATTATTTTCCCTTTAATTGTACTTTTCTTACTCGGGTAAACTTTAGTTTTATCTTTAAACCTATACAAACTCGTCTGTTTTAGACGAGTTTTTTATTTATAAAAAACTACTAATCAATAAATTAAAATTTATTTATAATTAATCTAAATTATTATTTGCAAAATAAACTCATAGCTTTATATTTGCATTATTATTTTTATTGAATCTAAATAAGTATATTATGAAAAAGAATTTTATCGCAGTTTTATTATTATGTTCTCTAGGTTGTATAGCTCAAGACAGAATTTTCAATTACACTTACCAAAGTAATGTCTTAAATAAAGGACAAAAGGAACTTGAAGTTTGGACAACTATTTTACAAGGAAAAACAGATTATTACAGAGAAATTCAAAATAGAGTGGAATATGAAATCGGACTGGGTGCTAACCTCCAAACAGCATTTTATTTGAATTCAATGCAAAAAGCGGGTTTTGACAATATTACAAGTGAAATTGTTATGCAACCAACCGAAATATCGATTTCAAATGAATGGAAATATAAATTTTCTGATGCGGTAGCCAATAAAATAGGTTTTGCAGGATATGCAGAAATTGGGGTGGCTACTGATGAATTAGAATTAGAGTTAAAAGCCATTTTTGACAAGAAAATTGGAAGAACACTTCATGCAGTAAACTTGGTTTTTGAACCAGAGTGGGAAACGACTACCAAAGAAGGAAAAGTGACTACCAATACAGCATATAAATATGAAATGAACTATGCCTTTTCCTATAATATCAATAAAAATTGGAATCTAGGTGCCGAAATTATAGATAGAAATGTACTCTATAAAAGTAATAATACAACGCAATCCGCACTATTTGGAGGCCCAACATTGAGTTATAGTACAAATAGTTTTTGGGTCATGTTGACTGCACTTCCTCAAATTGCAGGCTTGAGTAATCCTGATGGAATGAAAGGATTGAATGTAGATGAATTTACGAAATTTGAAACTAGATTGGCATTTTCGTTTGCATTTTAAAATTATCTTATGAAAAAATTACTGCTACTAAGTCCATTTTTATTTTTATTCTCATGTGGTCCTGCATTGTATCTTCCTATAGCGAATAAAGAATCCGAACCTCAAGAAAATCTTATACAAGGAAGAAAATTATACATAAATACTTGTGGTAGTTGCCATCAATTGTATTTACCAAATAGATTCGCTACTGCAACGTGGGAGAAAAATTTGAATGAAATGCAACCCAAAGCAAAAATAACAGACGAACAAAAGCTACTAATTTATAAGTATTTGATTAATGCTCCCAAACAATGAATCAATTGGTGAAAAAATTGATTCTGGTTAAAGCCCTTAGCATAAAATAAGGAGGAATGAGTGAATCGATTGAGTGAGGTAAAATAAAGCAGTAGTATATTGAAATCAATAAAAAAATACTGTTTTAGAAGTAATACAAAGTACTATTTTCAAGCTAAATCTTCTTCCTATCCATTCTATTTAATCTTTCAAACAGTTGAATAATAGTAGCAATCATTAAAAATCCATAAAACATATCTTCTATAGGGATGGTTCCAATTCTAATTCTCAAATTTTCACGATTATTATACCAAACTACAGGTTCATCTATAAAACTACCTGTTAGAATTCCATTGACAATAAAAAAG
The DNA here is from genome assembly GCA_903879645.1 of uncultured Bacteroidota bacterium. Taxonomy (GTDB): domain Bacteria; phylum Bacteroidota; class Bacteroidia; order Flavobacteriales; family Flavobacteriaceae; genus Flavobacterium. The sequence goes on along the minus strand of CAIRMK010000073.1, from coordinate 5,529 downwards.
AAAAATAATGTTATAATATATGATAAATAAATTTTTGAAAAATCAGTTTTCTCAAAATAATTATAAAACAAAAATAAGGAAGTCAATAGAAAGGTTACTGAAGTATACAACCTATCCCAAAAAATAAGCCCAATAAAACCCAAACAAATAGCAAAAAACAAAGTGATAAATTGTTGGCTATTTTTTAATGAATTTGTCTTTACTAAATAAATCAATGAAAAATAAACAAAGACACTAGAATAAGGTATACAAAAGAAAAATAAAACTTCCTCAAGTGGAATATTGTAAATCCTAATTCCCAAAAGATAGCGATCATTAAATCCCCAAACTCCAATTTTTGTAAAAAAAACATCCCAGAGAATAAAAAATAAGGCAACTATAAGGTTAGCCTTGAAATAATTTTTCCACTTCTTATAAAAAGGATGTTTTGGATAAAAACTAGCTATAAATGGAACAAAAATGCTCCCAATATTGATTAATAAATAGAGGTATTTATCCATTAGATTTTAAAATATTTTTTAGGAACATACAACATTCCAAAACATTCTCCTTCCTCTTTTCCTAAATGTTTGTGATGAATTTTATGCGCTTTGCGCAAACCTACAAAATACTTAATTTTGGTTCGTGTAAATAATTTTATTCGCTGATGAATAATGATTTCATGAATAAAAAAATAAGCCATACCGTACAATAGTATACCCAATCCAATAAAAAACAAATAATTTAAAGTCGGATGGATTCCAAAAAAGAAAAGTAGAATACTAGGTATAGCAAAAATCACAAAAAACCAATCGTTCTTTTCAAAAAAAGTTTGGTATTTAGGCTGATGATGATCTTCATGTAAATACCATAAAAAACCATGCATTACAAATTTATGAGTCAACCAAGTTACTATTTCCATACACAAAAAAGTAGTCAAAGTAACAATAAAAAAACTAAAATACATCATAGCATATAATTGAATTGGTATTTAACATACGATTTTCCAATAATAAATAATTTACTAAAATCTCCAACGCGAATACGCTTATTCATGATTTCATCAGGCTGTGTTTTACTGATTTTTAACAACAAACTTTTATAATATCGATAAGCTGTGTAAACACCAAACTTAGCTTCTTTTGGTAATCCCTTAATACCTTCTAAAGCCTCATTAAAATCAGATTCTATTTCAGCAACGAGCTGTTGAATACAGTTCCTAGATAAATTATTCACATCAACATTCGGAAAATAAATTCTCCCCAACGCTACTGCATCGTGCTTCAAATCCCTCAAAAAATTTACTTTTTGAAAAGCAGAACCAAGCTTCATAGCACTATTTTTCAATTCATTGTATTTCTTTTTATCACCATTAACAAAAACCATCAAACACATTAAACCAACTACATCAGCAGAGCCAAAGATATATTCTTCATATTCGTCTTGAGTAAGATACTCTTTTTTATCCAAATCCATACGCATGCTTTTTAGAAAAGGGACAACCAATTCCATCATATCAAAACGATGAACCACTTCTTGGAAGGAATTCAAAATAGGATTTAAACTTATTTTTCTACTATAGGCTTTCTGAAAATCCAATTCAAATTCTGTTAATAATTCCTCCTGATTATATCCTGTAAAGGAATCTACAATTTCATCCGCACAGCGAACAAATCCATAAATGGCATAAATATCATTCTGAATTTTAGGGGCTAACATTTTTATCGCTAAAGAAAAGGAAGTACTATAATTCTTAGTAATTCTTTTACTACAATCTAACGAAGAGATATCAAACAAAGCTTTCATAATTTACACTCATTTATTATTTTAGTACTAGCAATTTTTCCAGAAATTAAAGCCGGAGGCACTCCAGGACCAGGAACAGTCAATTGTCCAGTAAAATAAAGATTTTCCACTTTTTTACTTTTAATTTTGGGACGTAAAAAAGCCGTTTGAGTTAAAATATTGGCCAAACCATAAGCATTCCCTTTATAAGAATTGTAATCTTCTTTAAAATCATTTACACAGTAAGAGGATTTAAAAACGATATGATCTCTAACCTTTTGTTTAGTCAATACTTCAAACCGATCTATAATAAGATTAAAATAATGTTCTCTTATTTCGGGAGTATCTTCCAAATCTATAGCCAAGGGGATCAAGAAAGTAGCAGCTTCTTGATTTTCTAAAGCAAATGAATCATCTGTTTTAGAAGGGAAACTGGCATAAAACAAAGGATTAAGAGGCCACTTTTTAGTATCATATATTTCTTTAGCATGAACATCAAAAGAAGTATCAAAAAACAAAGTATGATGACTTACATTAGCAATCTTAGTGTCAAAACCAACATAAAACAACAATGATGAAGGGGCAAAAGTTTTGCTATTCCAATACTTTTCAGAATAGTGTCGCTGTGAACTCTCTAATAATGTCTCTGTAAAATGATAATCAGCACCGCTTAAAACCACATCGGCTTTGACCTCTTGACCATTAACAACCAAACCAATGGCTTTTTGATTTTCAACTATGATTTCCTCAACATTCGCTTGAGTTTGAAATGTAACGCCTAGTTCAACAGCCAAACTCTCCATGGCTTCAACTACTTTATACATTCCTCCCTTAGGATGCCAAGTACCTAAACCAAAATCAGCATAATTCATAAAATTATAAAAACCTGGCGTAGTAGAAGGCTTGGCTCCCAAAAACAAAACAGGAAATTCTAAAATCTGTTGCAAACGAAAATCTTTAAATTGCGATTTCACTAGAGTACTAATAGTGGTAAAAAATTGGGTGACTCTTTTAGCCGTTTTAAAAGTGACCAATTCCAGGATAGAATCTCCCGGCTGATAAACCAAATCTTTTATAGCAATATCATAATTAGATTGCGCCTCTTCTATAAAATTGCGAAGCTTAGTACCACTCCCAGTCTCAATAGATTCAAAAGTAGCACTGATATCAGCAAGATTATCTGCAATAGTAATAGCATTGTTTTCTCCAAAATAAACTTTATAAGCAGGAGAAAGCTTTTCTAATTCATAATAATCGGAAGTCTTTTTATGGAAGTCCTGAAAGAATTTTTCAAAAACATCAGGCATCCAATACCATGTAGGCCCAATATCAAAGGTAAAGCCATTCCCTTTCAATTGGCGAGCTCTACCTCCTACTGTAGCATTTTTTTCGTAAACAGTAACATCATATCCAGCTTGCGCCAAATAACACGACGCCGATAACGAGGAAAAACCGGAACCTATAATAGCAATTTTCATTTATTTTATTTTGTTCAACAAAGATATATGATAGTTAAACAATAAAAGAGTAAACAAATGTTAAATTGAACGTATCAGGTCTTCAATAGTGTCAAAAGTACAAATAGAAGGGTATTGGGAAACGATATTTTTAGATTGTTGCCCGGAAATATAAAGTTTACTAGCACTCCCACGAAGAATAGTTTTCTCAAAATTAGATAAATAAGCTTCCAAATCATCAGCATAAGGCAAAATAGTAAAATAAGAAACAAAATGAACAGTATCATAGAATTTATGCATCTCTACTAAATCATTGAATGGAACACTAGAACCAAAATAAATAGTGCGATATCCTTTACTAATCAACTGATAATTAATAAACATCAAAGAAATTTCATGTAATTCATTTTCAGGAAGAAATAAAACTACAGTTTTTTCATGATCTACCACTTGCTTTTCATTTTGAATTAAGCTAATGTTCTCAATAAGCTTTTGAAATATCAAATAACTGATAAAGTGTTCGTGAATGGGTTTGATAGCAGAAGTCTGCCAAAGCATACCTATTTCACGCAAAAAAGGAAGATAAACTTGTAAAAATATCTGACTGAAATTTTTTGATTTCGCAAGTTCATTATAGGTCGCATTGAACAATACAGCATCAAAATTAAACATAGCAACTTTAAGAACATTGATTGAAAAAACAGCATTTGTCTTTTCGGAATACACCTGTTTAACTAATTTATTTAAATCAAATTCTGAATAATCAGCCACACGAGAAATCTTGTAACCATAACTATTTAAAAATGATATATTAAGTAATTTTTGCAACTCATCAAGAGAATAAAATCTAATATTAGTCTCCGTTCGATTAGGCGTAAAGATTTGATACCTTTTTTCCCAAATTCTAATAGTATGAGCCTTAATTCCGGAAAGATTTTCTAAATCTTTAATACTGAATTGTTGTTTTACTTTGTTCATTAAATAATAATATTTATTAAACAAAGATACGTATCTAATTTTGATTTGTCAAATAATATAACATCTTTGGAGTACCATTGTAAATAGTAACGTCAACATCCCCATCAATCCCTTTGATTTTAGCCTTTTCTGTAAATTGCCAAAAAGTCCATTCATCCTTTAAATTTTCAACAAAAAAATTATAATTGGCAATCCAAAAAAGGTAACCTTTAAATTCATTCTTCAAAAAATCATTATAGTATTTTTCGTTGGTATAAATAATTGGCTTTACTTTATAATGCCGATCAACAAACTCTAACCAACGTTTTAAACCAATTTTTAAACTATTGGTGGATTGGCTTCCAGACAATTTTTCTATATCCAAAACAGGTGGGAAATCTCCTTTTTGAAGTTGTACTGTTGCAATAAATTTTTTAGCTTGTTCCAGTGAGTTTTCATCAGGTCTGTAATAATGATAGGCACCACGAATAAAATGATATTGCCGAGCTCTATCCCAATTTTCTTTGAATTTTGAATCCGTTTTGTCTATTCCTGCAGTCGCTCTAACAAAAACAAAATGGAGCTTAAAACCTTCAATAGAATCAATTTCTTTCCAATCAATAGTACCTTGAAATTGAGACACATCAAATCCAAAAACCCTATCTTTATAATGATGCAAAAGTTGGTAAATTCTAGCCTGAGCTACTTTGTCTTCTTTGGAAGTTCTTGCTGTTTTAAAACTAAAATAATACAGTAAAGCCTCTCGGTAATGATAAACACTAATACTAAAACCAATCGTTATCAGTAAAACAATATAAAACTTAGCAGAAAAAATAGACCTATTTTTTTTACTAGATCTCTTTCGAGGGAGTGCCTTCTTACTAATTTTATTTGCCATTCAAAATAGTTGATTAAGAGTAACTATTTTTTTACCATTATGTTATTTAAAACCGATAACAAAACATAAATAATTATGATCATTGGAAGGGCAAGAAAGTGCAACGTAAGAATCAGTAAAATGGAGGTAATTAAAAATCCAATTTGCAGTCCATACCGCTGAAAACTAAAGTTTTTAATTTTTAAAGAAAATAAAGGAATTTCAGCATTCATAATGTAAGCACTTAATAGGGTTATTGCTAACAAAACCCAAGAAATACTCAAGATCTCACTTAAAAGTAAAAAATGACATTCTACAATCACTAAGGGCAAACTCATAATGAATAACGTATTTGCCGGAGTTGGCAATCCAATAAAAGAATCAGATTGACGAATATCAATATTAAAATTTGCCAAACGATAACAAGCACCGAGTGTGATGATAAATCCCAAATAAGGCATGTAAACACAACTG
>CAIRMK010000072.1 GCA_903879645.1 uncultured Bacteroidota bacterium | reverse complement strand
TTTTAAATATTTCCGTCTATTCTCAAAACAAACTCCAATACAATTCTAAAGGAGAATTGTCGGACAGCGATTATCAGTATTTACTTTCCAAAACTAAATATCAGGCTATTTCTGCGTTTGACACCGTTTCTTTAAAACCACTTTTGATCTATTCCATTTATATTAAAAATGGGAAACTTGGCATTTTAGACAACAATTCCACCGAAATTACCCCCGCAATTTATGATAATATCGCAGGATTAAACATAAGTTATACCACGGTAATGTTCGGATTCCATGATTTATATCCCGTTCAAATTGGAAAAAAGTATGGATTAATAACCAACAAAGGAAAAGCAATATTGCCTGTAAAATATAATTATATCCATGCAGAACCTTTTAAAAGCAAGAAAGAAACTAAAAGAAAAGAAGTGGTTAAAGATTCTGTAATAATTGCAAGTTTAAACAATGAAGAGTTATTGTTTACGCCAAGCGGTAAAATTATTACTAAGAAAAAAGAAGAATCGATATTGGTTGAAGAGGGTATGAAAAATGATTATTCCTATAGGGATTCAGCGCCCCAAAAAACTGAGTATGAAAAAACATCTTTTGGCACTATTCTTAAAAAAACAACCAATGGTTATGCAATCATTCAAAACAAAGTTGATAACAAATACTATTATCAGGGATTAGAGGAATTAGCCTCTCACAAACTAATTCTACCATTAGAATATTCTTATTTGTATTTTGATAGATTTCAAAGAATAATTGGTGTTAAAAACAAAGAAAATTATTTATTTGATGAAAATGGAAAACCATTGTTTAATGAACCTTTCCAAGGGATTGAAGAGTTTAATGGAATTTATAAAATTAAAAAAAATAACAAAACCGCACTATTTGATAAAGATTTAAAACCGTTAACCGAATTTATTTTTGACACATTTAGTTCTGCAAATGGCGAAATGCTTGTTGCCACTAAAAACGGAAAATACGGAGCTATTACCCTTAACGGGAAAGAAGAAGTGGCGTTTAAGTATGATAATCTCGAAATGTTTTTCAAACGAAATGAAACTGGCGTCGCCTTTTTTAAAGCCAAACTAAATGGGAAAACCGGTATAGTTTCTAAAAATGGCACTTTACTTTCTGAGATAATCTATGATGATATAATTCCAGAATGCACTATTGAAAGAGGAAGTTATTCCTCGGAACCGTTGATGCCAATAGACCACGATTATGATTCTAAAAATGCCTATTTTATTATAAAAAACAATCAAAAAATAGGGTTATTAGATAATAATTTTAAGCCACTAATCCCTATTGAATATGATATTTTAGATAAAAGTTATCACGATGATTTTGTTTTTATTGGTAAAAGAGAGAATAATAGAACCCTTTTGACGATTGTAAACATTAGAACCAATAAACAAGTAACTCCTTACGAATTCCAAAGCATTAAATACTTAAACAACAACTATTTTAGCATCTATAAAGATTCAAAATATGGTATTTGCGATTCCGATGGAAACATAATTATTCCAATGCAATATAGCAACGAATTTTATGTTGACACTATTTTTAAAGGTTTGCATACAATAAGCAATAGAGCAAAGAAAATTTTGGTGGATTACAAAAATACTCTTGTCACGGCTGAACCTGAAAGTAACAATTAAGTAATTTGTAATAAATTTTAAGTCAAAATAAAAGGTATACTACTAAAAATAAAAGGCTTAAGAATACTTAATGAAATTTTAAATATTTTAACATAATAAACAAACCTCTTAAAACGTTGTTAAAGTATTACTAATCTAAAAGCAAAAATGTATGAAAAACAAATTTTTAACATTAGTTGCAATTATATCTTGTTTTTTTATGAAAACATTAGGATATAGTCAAGCACTGTCTACTTCAAGTGAACAAAAGACAGGCTGGGTTTCCGTTGGAGGAAGAAGCACCATTAGCCTTTTTGATAGCGATGGCATCGGTATCGGAACAGGAGGACAATTTAGGATTCAACCTTCTACAAGAGTCAATACTGATTGGTTTGCCGATTATATTTCGATTAATGTAGATAATAAAGTGAGAAGTATTTACTATCACATTGGTTGGTCGGTGTTGTACTATCCCTTTGAAGACAAGCACTATCCTAAACTAATCCAGCCTTATGTTCTAGCGGGACATTGTTTTGATTACAATCAAAAGACAGCAATAAGCGATCCTACTATAACCAAAGACCGATGGGGTTCTGCCGTGCAAGCCGGTATTGGCACCCATTTTAATATCACTGAAAAATTTGATATTTCCCTAACCTGTCAATATATGATCCACCTAACCAAACAACTTGATGCCCAAATTGATGGAGACAATGTAGCTATTGAAGAAAGTAAAAACACTGCTCTAGAAGGACACCTATTAACAACCGTAAGTTTAAACTATAAATTATTCAGATTATGGAAATGATACAAAAAAATAGTGTGCTACTCCTTATTTTAGCGGTAGTATCGACAGCCTATTCACAGAATAAAGAAGTTATTAGAGCCGGATTAATCAAATCGGAACTTACGTTAAGTACTTCCTCTATGTTTGCTGAAAAACAAAGTTACTTTTATACTCATGGAAGCCTTGAAGGATTTGTATCTCCCAAAATATCTCTTTCTGGAGAATGTTATTACTATCTTGGAACAACAGGGATGGCAGAAAGTACTTTTAGATACAACCACAGTATGTTCTTTGGAGCTTCAAGACATTTTACTAGTGGAAATAGTGATTTCTATTTAGGATTACAACCAGGAATTTCGATGACGCGACTTAATGAAGGTCCAAATAATTTGACCGATACACATATTGGCGTGAACCCATTATTTTCAACGGTAGCGGGATACAACTTTTATGTTAACCGCTTTTTCCATTTCTTTGTTCAAACCCGATTTATAGCGGGCGAACACAATTTTGATGAGCATAAAAATCTTTCTGAAATTCGTTTATCTGCAGGACTTGGATTTAATTTGAATACTATAAGAGCGAAATAAGAATATTTGCTTACCCATTTTTGATATTATAAACTCCAAAGGCATTTTTTTTGGAGTTTTTTTATTGAAATAGTATTCAAAATACTATTCCTGTTTTACTACTATGCGTGCATAACAATAATATTTACTACATTTGAAAAACAAAACAAACTACAATGGATTTTTCAGCAAAAATGCTTCGTGATGATGCCCTAAAAGGCAAAACAATAATCGTTACTGGTGGCGGTAGCGGACTCGGTAAAGCCATGACCAACTATTTTCTGGAACTTGGTGCTAATGTTGCCATTACATCGAGAGATTTAGAAAAATTACAAAATACTGCCAAAGAACTTGAAAACAATACCGGAGGGAAATGTTTGGCCGTGCAATGCGACGTGCGGCATTACGACCAAGTAGAAGCTATGCTTGCCGAAGTATTGAAAACTTTTGGCAGAGTAGATGTATTATTAAACAATGCGGCTGGAAACTTTATCTCTCCTACTGAGCGTTTATCGGCGAATGCTTTTGACACTATCATAGATATTGTATTGAAAGGTTCCAAAAATTGCACTTTAGCTTTAGGAAAACATTGGATAGATACAAAACAAGACTCTTCAGTAGTTTTAAATATTGTTACTACCTACGCATGGACTGGTTCTGGTTATGTTGTACCAAGTGCTACCGCCAAAGCAGGAGTTCTGGCAATGACAAGAAGTTTAGCAGTAGAATGGGCAAAATATGGCATCCGAATGAATGCGATTGCTCCAGGACCTTTTCCTACCAAAGGAGCATGGGAACGCTTGTTGCCAGGTGATTTAGCTTCAAAATTTGATATGACC
>CAIRMK010000071.1 GCA_903879645.1 uncultured Bacteroidota bacterium | reverse complement strand
TGTTTTGCCATTCAACAGTTACTTTAAAATACCATATACTACTTAAAGAGATTTTCAAAAACGAGTATGCCTTATTGCCCGAAAAACTTTTTGAAAAATCTATCAAAAATGCCCTTCCTTACTTTGAAGCCAATGGCTTGTTGCATTTTCGACCATTGAAATAAAGTTGAACTAAGTTGCACTTTTTTAAAACAATTATTTTCTTTTATTTTGGTATTTTATGTCTTTTTATTAAGGGTTAGATAATCTTTTTATTAAGGGTTAGATAATCTTTTTATATGCCGTCTTTCCTCTGAATATTTTAAAATAGACGGCAAGGTAATAGCCTTTTTAATCATCCAAAAACAATAAAAAATTAGCGAAGCTGAAAACTAAATAGAGTAAGCAATTACATAATCAAATTACTATGAGTATTCAAATTAAGCAAGGACAGTCTGGTGGCTGAGTGGTAATTTATAACTTTACAGGTAGTATTCCTTTTGCAATAGTAGCTGCAATATCAATGGGATTAATTTAATCTTTAGCAAAAAACATACAATTAAGTACAGCTGGTTTAAAATAGGGAAAACTTTGAAAATCATATAAAATCATGGCAAAAACAGAAAATAATAGTGTAAAAGATATTGACGGAAATACATACAACCTAGTGCAAATTGGCAAACAAATATGGACTGCTGAAAATTTAAACGTATCTAAATTTAGAAATGGAGATGAAATTAAAGAAGTTACAGATGCAAATGAATGGAATAAAGCCGATTTCCCTGCTTGGTGTTATTATGAAAATGATAAAGAAAAATATGGAGGTGTCATAGGAAAACTATATAATTTTTATGCAGTTACAGATGAAAGGGGTCTAGCACCAGAAGGGTGGGAAATACCAACTGTAGAAGATTTTGAACAATTAGCCACAAATGTTGGTGGTGTAGATTGTGCTTATAAACTAAAATCTAAGAAAGCAGGAACATGGAGTAAAAAAGAGGATGTTACAAAAGCCACTGATGAATTTGGGTTTTCAGTTATTGGTGTAGGATCGAGAGCTGGAGGAAGTTGGGGTGCTCCATTTATGAATAGACTAATTTATGCTTCATTATGGACGAATACATTTATGGACGAGCATTACGCATTAACGTGTAGTTTTAGTTGTTGGCATGATAATATTTCAACCGTAAGGAGTCGAGCTGAAAGTATTCGTGAGAAACAAGTAGGATGTTCAGTCAGAATTATAAAAAAATAATTTATAAAAAGCAAAAAAAGCTGGCAACATCAGAAAACACTTATTTTAAAAAGTAGTACCATGACAAAAAAGGAAATAGAAAAAGAAATTTCAGTTGGAATTGAAACGCCAAGAAGTACCTCATTAGCAAGAATTATTTTACGTGAATTTAATGATGCGAAATGGGCAACAGAATTAATGGAAGAAACATTTGCCCATCCAGAGGCTGAGGATGGTGTGGAAGCCCTTAAATTTATATTAAAAGATTTAAAACAAGAAGCTTTGGCAAGAAAGCTACTCAAAAGAAATACGGTAAATTTATATGGTATTGATGAGTTTACCGCATTTGCAGATTTTATATTGAAAGACTTAAAAGATAAGGATTGGGCTATTGAATTAATAGAAGAGGGTATTGCAAATATTAAAAATAATAATACTGAAGAAGAGGATATTTGCATAGAGTTTTGTAAAGCTGCCTTTTATGTAAAACACAATTTTAAAGACAATAAATGGTCTAGTGATATATTAAATAGTGCAATAAAAAATACCAAAACTGATTATGTTGCTGAACAAATGATAAGTGAATATAAGAAAGAGTTCAATCCAGAACAATTAACCATATTAAAAAAAATAGCAACAAAATAAATAGCAGGATAGTATGGGATATAATTTAGAAAACAAGTATAATAATTCTTTTACTTGCAATAATTGGGGGTTTCAAAGAATTTTGGAATTGGCTATCGCGTGCGGTTGGGAACCCGATGGAACAAGTCTTGACGGTGATGACTCCTGGGATTGCAATGATTATGAGAGCCAGAATGGTCAGATGGTTTCGCAACTAGATGCTAAGGAGATTTATCGTGTATTGTCTAATTTGCTTGTTACACACAAATCAATAGAAGGAAAACGAATTGCAATCGAGAAAGATGAGATCGACTTGGTCAAAGAATTTTTAGACTTTATAAAGCCCGAAGGAACTAAAAATGCGTGTAGCTTTTCTATTCAATAATTTACGGTCAAGGTTACTATGATGATTAACAAGAAACAAAACATAAAATGAAAGAAGCAATTTACAGCAGTTATTATTGCATAGGCTTAATGAAACTTAATGAAGATTTAGACTTTTTTGATAGCCAAATTCAATGTGTCCATTTTTTAATGGACGACGAAGGAAAAAACCTGGTAGAAATTGACCATCCAGAAAAGGAGTATGCAACATTTGGAGATGCGGGCGAACTTTTTGATTTTTTAGCGGCAACATTTGCTGTAAACCATGCTGTAAACCAGGAAATTATCCGGGTACTTTTATCAAGTGCTTTTGAGAAAGAGGATGATTATATGCTACCAAAAGGCAGTATACTTCTGGGTGTAAATGCCAATGGGATGGACGATTTAGATGAACCCATTGCTGAAGGAATGATTGGAATTATGATTCAGACCATCTCTGACGAAGAATTTGAAATTAAAGACAACACTGTCTTTGTTCAAGGAAAGCAATGTGCTAAAGTTAGCGAAGTCATGGGGACTTGTAACTGGAACGGAATGCCAACAGTGGCTTTTCATAATAATTAAATTCAAAATAGCAATAATAATCAAAAAAATATAATATGGTACAATTTGTCAAAATTGAAATTACAAACCCTTTAACCTATAATTTCACTCCTCAAAACTCTAATGCGTCACCCGACGAGAAAATAAAGGAGTTTATGTTAATTGATCAAGAAGTGGACTATAATAACAATCGAGACCACTTCGATAAAATTGTTAGAAAACTATTTGTAGTAAATATTGGTCTTCATTCTCCGCCATGGGCAAGTAAAGGATGGGCAGTCCATATGCCTAAAGAGGAATCATTAGATTTTGATCAGTTTAAATGTGAGATAAAAAATGGTAAAGCAATAATATCAGGTACTTTACTCTTTAAAGTATCTTTTAAAGAGGATGCTTATAAAGACATGGTCAATGAAATTGATAATTTATTTATATCAGATTTTACTTTGGGGGTCTATCTCGAAGAAGAAGGGTC
>CAIRMK010000070.1 GCA_903879645.1 uncultured Bacteroidota bacterium | reverse complement strand
CACTTTCCCGCACCCCCTTCCCTCCTACTAATGCCTTTATCTCGCTGAAGTTTTTTCCCGTTATCTTTAATCCACTTCATTATGCTTTTGCGGTTGTCTTTGGTATTATCACCACCCTTTTTGCAGGATTAATGCCTTCTATAAAAGCCTCCAGGATAGACCCTGTAGCAATCTTGAGAGGGTAATGCGAATGAGATAATTTGATGATTGAATTATGTGATAATGAATTCAAATTTTAAAAACAAAATTCAAGGAAGAACAACGCTGAATTGTTCGCATTACATTTATAAAAAGTGTTCGGTATTTTAATAATATCTACCTAACATATTTGATTATACTATTAAGCCTTTTATACCAATTATATTTTAATGTCCGCCCACAATTAATATTAAGTTTTAATGTTTAAGATTCGTACAATAATTTATACAATGCCTGCGTTAAAAAAGATAGAAGTAAAAGAAAGTATTACAGAGTTAAAAGCGTTACAAAAGGGATCGTCCTTCACTATCCAGAAGCGATTGCAGATGTTACTTTATATTAAAAAGGACACTAAAGGCTTAGTATCAAAGCGAAAACTATCTGTTTCAATTGGAGTAAATCATACTAGTATAACCAGTTGGAAACGACTTTATGAAACAAAGGGTATTAATGGACTTATAAATGATGGACGAATTGGGTTTAAACCAAGTGTTGTTTCGGCAGAAACACATAATGCTTTAGAAATAAAATTAACAACACCTAGTAATAATATAAGAGGTTACAAAGATTTGCAAGAGTGGACTAATACTGAACTTTCTCAAGATTTTAAATACATTACTCTTTTAAAGTATACCCAACGCCATTTTGGATGTAAAATAAAAGTTGCTCGAAAAAGCCACATAAAAAAAGAGGAGGAGGCTGTTAATAATTTTAAAAAACTTTGGTCACAAGTGTCAGGAAGTAGCCATACAATCAAACCCTAAATACACTTCGGCGAATTTATATTTTTGCGATGAAAGTCGCTTTGGCTTATTTACCAGAAATGGTACCGCACTTACTGCTAAAGGCATAAAGCCTATTTGCCCTTTTCAGCAAGTATTTAAATCTTTGTGGTTGTTTGGAGCATTTTCACCCATTAATGGCGATAAATTTTTATTAGAAATGCCACACTGTAATACAGATAATTTTCAAATCTTTTTAGATGAATTCGCTAAACAACAGCAAAATGAATTTAAAATAATGGTAGTTGATAATGGTGCTTTTCATAAAGCTAAAAAACTAAATGTGCCTGAAAATATTGGTTTGATTTTTTTGCCTCCCTATAGCCCAGAACTCAATCCAGCTGAAAATATATGGCAGAATTATAAAAGTAAGTTTACAAATAAATTATACAAAACTTTAGACGAAGTAAGTGACTTTATTACACACCATACTAAAAAAATCACCGAAGATGTAGTAAAAAGTACCTGTGCTTTTAGCTACATCTTTGACTCAATAAAATGGACTGACTTATATGTATAAATGGTATAATACAGAGTTGACATTAACATTAAACTCATTAAATCTCTTAACTTTTACTGTAAGGTTATCAAAACAGTCAAACCGCTGCGGTTCACTGCATTTGTATTTGTAACATTAATTTCTAAGCAATTCTTTCCTAAAACACAAACAAGTCCGCTATTACCAATACGGCAAATACTACACTCGCTATGCCATTGGCGGTCATGAAGGCTATGTTTACTTTGCTTAAATCGTTGGGTTTTACCAAGGAATGCTGATAGATGAGCATGGCAACAAACAATCAACGAAGAGAGATCAGTTTAATGAATATTGCCATTACACAAAAAGCCCTATTCAACAGAACTCATAAAAATGACCCTGCATGAACAT
>CAIRMK010000069.1 GCA_903879645.1 uncultured Bacteroidota bacterium | reverse complement strand
GTGCAGATGCGGCTATGCTCATAGTGCTCACGATTATAAAAAATATTTTCTTCATTGTAACTACTGGTTTTTAATAAGAGGTTAAAAGTAGGAAAATAATTTTATATAGCGTGTGGCTGTTTAAACACAAAAGGCGCAAAAGATTTATTGGAACGCGGATTGTTGCCGATTTCTTTAAAAACAAAAGGTTACTTTGACTGGCTTTGTGGAATAATTAACCACATAGAACCATAGGATTTGATTGGTATATAAAAGGCGCTTTGCTTTATTATAGAATACATAGACTATGTGTGAAAAAATCTTTTTCTATCTAAATCTTTATAGAAAGTTTAATCTATGTTTCTCCTATGTGGTTTAATTTTTTTTACCACTAATAAAGAGCAAAAGGTTTATTGGAACGCGGATTGAACGGATGCTTTGCTTCGCGGATTGTTGCGGATTTTCTTTAAAAACAAAAGGAGCAAAATGGTTTAGTTTTTATGAGTGTACAATAGATATCTGAAAACGAGTAGTAAAATGGAAATAGTTATTAATTGTGTAACTAAAATAAGCTTCAATTTTGAAACATATAACTCAAAATAATGTTCCTTTAAAACTAATTCTACGCATTCTAATTTAAATGCATAATCATACTTAACTTTTCTTTTCATAAAAAATGCCCCAAATAGTGTATAACTTTTTGGGGCATGTTCAGTTGTGGTCTTTATATAAAAATCAATTATTCATTTAATTATTTGCTAAATAAGTAATTTCAGATTGAGATAATGCACGATTATAAACTCGAATGTCATCAATTTTACCATCAAATGGGCCCCAATGACCGTTAGCTTGGTCCGAAACACCTATAGAAATTCCTGAGTTTCCTGCGGTATTAAGAGTCAGACCATTGGCAGGCTGTGTATCGGATAACACACCGTTTATATATTGTTTACAAGATGTACCATCAAACGTTAAAACAATATGAACCCAATTATTTAAATTTAAATTTGTTCCTGTATTAACAAGAGATTGTTGATTATTTATATTAGAGGCCTTTATAACTTGAGTTTGAATTATAAAATTAGAAGAGGGTTGAGTTAATACTTGCCAAGTTTGTCCATTAGGATTATTATATCCGAATTGAAATCTATTAATTATAGTTAAATTTTGATTTGAATATCCCGCTGAAGTTCTATAAACCCATACTGAAACAGATAAATTTTGAGAATTAAATGAAGAATTATAAGGAATAAAAATTTCATCACCTCCAGATCCCCAACTCCAATGAGTATAATCAAATTTGTACGCACTATTTGAATTTCCATATCTATCAGAAGTTAATAACGCACCAGTAACAACACCATTATTGCCATTACCGCTAGCGTCATTAGCATTTCCATTAAATGGATAATAAGCTAGTAAACCTGTAGTTAAATCAATATTATTTGTTGTAAAAGTCAATTCATTTCCATACCCTATTCCATTTGCATTAGTAGCATATGCTCTAACATAATAAGTAGTACTTGCATCTAATGAACTTAAATTACTAACAAAATTTCCTATTCCTGAGCCATCAATTGTTTTTGTTGATAATGAAACTGTTGGATTGGGTGATGTACCCCAACAAACTCCTCTTGAAGTTACAAGACTACCACTATCATTTGTTATATTTCCTCCTGATAAAGCCGAAAGAGATGTTATATTACTTATAACTGTTGTTGTTAATAGAGGAACTACAGCTGTAAATACTGTAATCTCATTAGTGTAGGTAAGTGATTCACCAACAGAATTATAAGCAAACACTCTATAAGTGTAGGTAGTATTTGGCAGAACATTTTGGTCACTGAAATTTGTAACATTTGTATTTGTTTGATTTATGATATTGTAAGTACCACCAACAGTTTTTCTTTCTATTTTAAATCCAATTTCATTAGTTGAATTATCAGTCCAAGAAAGATTTACTTGTGTTGTTGAAACAACAATTGCTGTTAAATTTGATGGTGCAATAGGAACAACTGTCGTTGTGGAATTACCATTAGAGTCATTACTCGTTGAACATCCATAAATGAAAATAGATATTGAAAATAAAATTATTAATTTTTTCATGTTTAATTTTTAATTTAATTATTTGAAAAGTAATTTTTCATTACTATATTATTTTTGATTATTGCAAAACACCAAAGCTTTACACATTCTATTAGTTTTTGGACATTTTCTTAAACCTAAAGAAAAAGATTTGTATTTTATAAGTTGGCTTATCACATTATTAACTGATTGACAGGTATCTTTGTAATTGATAACATTTTTATGATTTCGAAGCCAAACATCCAAAGAATCAGGTTTACGATGATTTTGTAATGTAACTTGTGTTGAACCAATTATTAAGTAGTTCAACTTAGTCTTTTGAAAATATTCTATTAAATCCACAATAGGAATAACGGTATTATTAGCATACGGTAATTTTATTTTTTCCATGAGAACATGTTTTTCTGAAATAGAAAACAAAAATACCTCACAACCCAACAAAAATTTCTTCTAAAAATTTCTTTATATGATTAAAAAGTTCTAATTTTGAACTATTAATTCTTATTCTTATGATAAAACAAGCAGAAACCAAGATTAAACAAATTCGTGAATTGAAAAATTTCACACAGGAATATGTAGCACAAAAGCTAGGTTTATCAACAAGAGCTTATAGCAAAATTGAAACTGGCGAAACACAGTTGACCATCAATCGATTGAATGAAATTTCAGCCATTATGGGAGTACCTCCAATGGAAGTATTAGGATTTGATGACAAACAAGTATTTAATAACTGCAAACAAGATGGTTATATTGGAATTAATCACATTAATCTTCCCGAAAAACTAATTCAACAATACGAAGAAACCATACAATCGCTAAAAGAACAAATACAATTATTGAAGTTGCTTCAGGGTAAATAAATTGTTTGGTTTGCAGGATTTTTTTATTTCAAAAGGACAATAAAATTACTTCTTTCTGATGTATTATTTAAAAGATGTACGGCAATCAACCAAAAGATGTACGGCATTTAACCAAAAGATGTACGGCTCTTGTATAAGTATCGTACATCTTTTTGTTTTATCATCAGTAATAATTATTTTTTTAGTGCGGTTGAGTAAAAGTCTTCTTCCTCATTGCTTTTTAGAGATGTATATAATTAAAAACAAGAGATGTATATCTAAATATAAGTAGATATATCTCTTTTTTTTATGGAGGTATTAAATTGTTTAGGACTAAGTAGGAATCTTTTATGTATTTGGTTACTTAGTTAACAAATCATTGAACGTTCATAGCGTTAAAAGCCTATAAGATACTTCCTTCTTTAGGAACTCAAGATTAAGGAAAACCTACTATCTATATCAAAATTTAAGAACCCAATACAGAAATCGAACGAAACTGTACTGAAAATGAGGAAAACTATACAAAAATGAATAAAAGCAGTATTGGAAAAAGTCATTGCGTTAACGCAATGGAGTATGCGGATACTGGAATTGTGTAAACGGATATTGGAATACATCATTGCACTAGTGCAATGGATAAAACGGATACCGGAATTGAGTAATCGGATACTGGAATCACTCGTGCGGATATCGGAATGTACCATTGCGTTAACGCAATGACTAAAACCGATACTGGAATTGTGTAATCGGATATCGGAATGAAGTGAGCGGATACTGGAATCGCTCAATCGGATATCGGACTGGGTCATTCGGATGCTGGAACGGTTCTTTTTACAAAAAAAGCCACACTTTTCAGTATGGCTTTTAAAGAGTTTATTTTGAAATTATTGTTTGATGAAACGTTTAGACGTTGCGCCTTTCTCGTTAGAAACTTCAATTAAATAAGTTCCTGGAGCTAATGTACTAACGTTTACGCTGTCATTTTCAATTTTACCTTTTCCTAGTTCTTGTCCCATCATGTTGAAGATTCTGTATTCAGAAGCAAGATCAAGATTAGCAATGTTCAATACATCACCATTCACAGGGTTTGGATATAAAGTAAATGCAATAGCATTGTTAGACGCTGCATCACTCATTTTAGCCGTTAATGAAATATTTACGGTATAATCTTCCACTTGTCCATAAGTGAATGCCTGACATGAAGAAGTTGGCGTAGCGTTATAATTCATTTGAACTCTCATTCTAGTAGCTCCTAATGTAGCCGTTGCAGGAATTGTAAATGTTCCAGTTACAGGAGTTGTAGTTGAAGCTGCTTTAGTGAAAACTTTTTCTCCAGCATCTGTGAAAACACCGTTTCCGTTATAGTCAATCCAAACTGCGTATCCTTCTTTAAATACTGTAGAAGTCCAACTTGGTGTAATTGTAATAGTATAGGCAGTTCCTCTAACAGCGTTAGTAGAAAGTGCTGTGAAGTCTTCGTAACCAGCAGTTCCAGTTGATGTATTGCTGATTGTTCCGAATACTACTTTACCAATTTTTTCGTCAGCAGTACTACTTCCTAAAGAAGTACAATAAGTGATTGTATTGGCTAAAGTTGTAACCGAAACCGTGTTGCTAGCTAAAGAAACATTTGCAGCAGCATCTTTAGCTTTAACTGTAAATGTATAGGCTGTTGAAGCTGTTAAACCAGTTACTGCATAAGTAGTAGCAGTAGTTGTAGAACCTAATAAAGTAGTTCCTTTGTATAC
>CAIRMK010000068.1 GCA_903879645.1 uncultured Bacteroidota bacterium | reverse complement strand
TATTTTATTTGTAAAGAATAATTTTAAAAAAATAAAATGCAATGAATAAATCACCTAGTTTTTACTTTTTTTTATTGGTATTATTTTTTTCATCCTGCAGTAATACAGTTGTTGTCGAAAATATTCCTGACCAAAGTGTTACTACTCCACCAATTCCAGGTTATTTAAAAAAAAGAGTTTTAATAGAAGATTATACAGGTACATGGTGCGGAAATTGCATGCGAGTTGCCTATGCCGTTGATCAAGTTTTTACTCAAACAGACAAAGCTGTTTCGGTGGCAATACATAATGGGAATGACCCTTATAATTTTATTGGAATCGATCCATTAGCTAATTTGATATTACCTGCTGGAGGTTCATTAGAGCTACCCGTTTCTAGATTAAATAGAATGATTGTATGGACATATCCTGAGCCAACAAATATTCAACAAGCAATTGATTTAACGGGAAATAATACCACCTTGGGAATTGCTATGAATTCTACTGTTTCAAATGGAAATATTAATTTAAATGTAAATTTGAAATTTCTTCAAGATTATACTGATTTAAAGTTAGTTGTTTATTTATTGGAGGATCACTTGATACATGATCAACACAATTATACCAGTTATTTTAATGGACAAAATCCAATTCCTAATTATGAACACAATCATGTTTTAAGAAGTTCTTTAACTAATATTCTTGGGGATAATGTGACGGGTACTACTAATGGCATTACTGTAACAAAAAACTTTACTTTACCAATACCAACCAATATTTCAAATCCTGACAATATTAGTTTTGTGGCTTTTCTTGTTGGTAGTGATAATGTAGTAATAAATGCAAGAGCTTCAAAAGCAAATGAAAATCAAGTTTTCGAGATTAATCCATAATATTTGGATTTATTGATTTCTTAAAATATATAGGTAAGGTCTCTCGATGGGAGACCTTATTTTTTGTAGTTTTGTGATTATATATTGTAAAACCTAGACAATGACTGTATTTTTCTTACTTCAAAAAGTAGATATTGCTGAAAAAGTGAAACATGCCCCTGATGGGTCTTATCAAATTGGAATTGCAATTGGCTCCTTTTTGCCTTTTGTTCTTCTAGTAGGGATTGCCTATTGGATGTATTATCGGTCGAAAAACAGAAAAGATATCGACTAAAATTTGCTAAATTTGTATTCAAATCACTTCTCATGAGTAAAATCAGAATTACCAAACAATTTTCTTTTGAAACCGGTCATGCGCTTTATGGCTATGATGGGAAATGTAAAAATGTTCACGGCCATAGTTATAAACTATCGGTTACGGTTATAGGAACGCCAATTTTAGACCCTACAAATGTAAAATATGGAATGGTGATTGATTTTTCTGATTTAAAGAAAATTGTTAGAGAAGAAATTGTTGATCAATTTGATCATGCCACAGTTTTTAACAAAAACACTCCTCATGTTGAATTGGCCAATGAGCTTTATACTCGGGGGCATCATGTTATTTTAGTGGATTATCAGCCCACTAGTGAAAACATGGTAATTGATTTCGCTAAGAAAATTAGTGATAGATTGCCTAATGATATTCAATTGCATTCTTTAAAATTGCAAGAAACTGAAAGCTCTTTTGCCGAATGGTATGCTTCAGATAATTTGTAATTTCTTACTTTTACTACATGGCCACTAAAAAAATTTATTTTGCATCCGATCAACATTTTGGAGCTCCGACACCTGAAGCGAGTTTCCCTCGCGAGCAAAAATTTGTAGCTTGGCTAGATGAAGTAAAAAAAGATGCCGGAGCTATTTTTTTACTTGGTGATTTATTTGATTTTTGGTTTGAATACAAAACGGTGGTCCCAAAAGGATTTGTACGAGTACTTGGCAAATTGGCTGAGATAAAGGACAGTGGCATTCCCATTTATTTTTTTGTTGGCAATCACGATTTGTGGATGAATGATTATTTTGAGAAAGAATTAAACATTCCTGTTTATTATGACAATAGGGAATTTACTTTTAATGAAAAGACATTTTTAATTGGGCATGGAGATGGAAAAGGGCCTGGTGATAAAGGATATAAACGAATGAAGAAAGTTTTTGTACATCCTTTTTCTAAATGGCTATATCGATGGTTGCATCCCGATATTGGAATGCGATTAGCTCATCATCTTTCGGTTAAAAATAAATTGATCTCTGGTGTTGAAGATGTGCGCTATCTAGGAGAAGACAAGGAATGGTTACTACTCTATGCGAAACGCAAGCTAGAAACTAAACACTATAATTACTTTGTTTTCGGACACAGGCACATGCCAATGACCCTTACAATAGCTGACAATTCTGAATACATCAATCTTGGCGACTGGATTAACTATTTTACCTATGGTGTTTTTGATGGCGAAAAATTTGAATTGAAAAAGTTCTAATTTGACTCTCTCAATAAATACTCTAAAGTAACTGCATTAATTTTTCCATCTGGAAACAAACCATTTTTTTGTTGGAATGCCCCGATGGCTTTTAGTGTAATATCTCTAAAAAGCCCATCAACCGGAATATTATACCCTTTTTTTACTAATATTTTTTGTAATTCAAAAACAAATGAATTGAAATCACCTACTTTCAAACTGTATTTTTCAGGATTATTTTTAAATGTATCCATTAAAAATTTTCTTTTGATGAATTCGTCATACTCTTTTCCCTTACATCCAGTTTCTTCAAAGGCAATAATATCTTTATCATTTACCCTTCCTTTTTCATTTTGGAAGATTGTATTAAACGGTCTTCATACCATTTTACCGCTGCTAATTTCTTAGTATAAACAGCAACAATTGCTTTGGTATCTTCTGAATTATTATCGGGATTCCTAACATCCACATCGTTATTAGCCCAAGACAATCTCACATAGCCATTCAAATCTTCGATGGCTTGGTGGTAGTTCAATACAGTAGTTGGATCGTGATAGTTTGAATCTATTTTTTGGGTACTTACATAATCACTTCCAGGTGAATGAAAGCGTTTGTAATTATGATATAAATTAAATCCTACTATTAAAAGTATGATGGACAGAAGTACAATGATAATTTGCTTCATAATTTGTAAAGGTTATTTGTACACAAAAATAGATAAAAATAATGGTATCGTTTGTAGAATTAATTCTTCAAATCTTTTAGTCGAAGTTGCACTGTGACATTTCCATTGAACTCATTTTCATCTATGCAATACACCGCTTCAAAGGGGTTTTGATTAGTAACCATTTCTAATTTATTTCCTAAGCCAAAACCAATAGCAGCGAATCCTTCCGAGCCCTTTTGTTTTACGAATAATTTTAGATGTTCGTCGTTTTGTCCTATTGGTTTAGCATAGCCCGTATCTTTTATGTTTTTGGTTACAAACACAGGGGTCATATTTTGAGGGCCAAAGGGTTCGAATTGATTTAATAATCGAATTAATTTGGGGTTGATATCAGTAAAATTAATTTCGGCATCTACAGCAATTTCAGGAATCAGCAAATCGGGATGAATGGATTCTTCGACGGTTTTTTCAAAAGCTTCTTTGAAGGCTAAGTACTTTTCTTCTTTTAGGGTCATTCCAGCGGCATACATGTGTCCTCCGAATTGTTCGAGATGTTCTGCACAAGCTTCTAAAGCATTATAGATATCAAAATCTTTAACGGAGCGAGCTGATGCTGCCAATTTATCGCCACTTTTGGTGAAGACAATAGTTGGTCGATAGTATGTTTCTGTCAATCGCGATGCCACAATTCCAATTACTCCTTTGTGCCAATCTTCTTGATACACTACCGTAGCGAAATTTTCTTTTTCGTTGTTTGTTTCGATTTGTAATAGGGCTTCCACCGTTATTTGTTTTTCTAACTCTTTTCTGTTGGAATTGTGTTGTTCAATTTCTGAGGCAAAAATTTCAGCTTGGTCTAAATTGTATTCTGTTAAGAGAGCCACTGCTTCGTTTCCGTGTTTGATTCTACCCGCAGCATTAATTCGAGGGGCAATGATAAAAACCACATCGGTAATTGTTAGCACTTTTTTCTTTACATTATGAATCAACGCTTTGATTCCAGGACGTGGGTTAGCATTGATAACCTCTAAACCAAATTTTGCTAAAACTCTATTTTCACCTGTAATGGGAACGATATCTGCTGCAATAGCTGTAGCGACTAAGTCCAAATAGGGGATTAAATCTACTATGGTTTGGTTTCTCTTTTCTGCTATTGCTTGGATTAATTTAAAACCCACGCCACAACCGCAAAGTTCATCATAAGGATAAGAGCAATCGCTTCGTTTGGGGTCGAGAACCGCAACTGCTCTAGGTAATTCGTCTCCAGGTCGGTGATGATCGCAGATAATAAAATCGATATTTTTTTTATTGGCATAGTCAATATGATCGATGGATTTGATTCCGCAATCGAGCGCAATAATTAATGAAAATTGATTGTCTTCAGCAAAATCAATTCCTTTATAGGAAATACCATAGCCTTCGTCGTATCGGTCTGGAATATAGGTAGCGACATTTGGATAATAACTTCGCAGATAGCTTGCAACCAAAGACACCGCAGTTGTACCATCTACATCATAATCGCCAAAAACAAGAATATTTTCTCCTTTTTCAATAGCGGTTTCGACACGAGCCACTGCTTTATCCATATCTTTCATCAGATAGGGGTTGTGCAAATCGTTTAAGGAGGGTCTGAAAAATGTTTTGGCTTGTTCGTAGGTTTCAACTCCCCTTTGAATAAGTAATGTAGCTATGATTTCGTCAATTTGAAGTTCGTTTTGCAGTTTTAGAACTTTCTCTTTTTCGGGCTTCGATTTTAATGTCCAACGCATAGGAATATTAGATATTAAATTTTAAATATTAGATTTTGGCGTTTAAATGTTTTACAAATGTATTAAAATTGATTTGTAAGTCAAATGGTTAACTTGAATATTTATGTTTATTATGCGAAGTGAACAGTTCTTAAAAAAGGATATAGGTCCTTATAGACAAAGATTTTTTATAATAAAATTAGAATAGGCTTTGGATTGGGTGAACTCTATTTTAAAGATTTCCCACCTACTACGGCCACAATTTCACCTTTTGGAGGTTTGGCTTCAAAGTGTTTTAGTACTTCTTCGGCGGTGCCACGAATGGTTTCTTCGTGTAGTTTTGACAATTCTCTAGAAACAGAAACAGGTCTATCACTACCAAAATACTGTACAAATTCGGCTAAAGTTTTCACTAATTTATGAGGAGACACATAGAAAATTAAGGTACGATTTTCTTCTGCTAATGCCAAGTAACGTGTTTGTCTTCCCTTTTTTTCAGGTAAGAATCCTTCAAAAATAAATCGGTCGTTGGGTAAACCACTATTTACTAAAGCGGGCACAAAAGCGGTAGCTCCAGGCAAGCAATCGACTTCAATATTGTTTTCCACACAAGCGCGCGTTAATAAGAATCCAGGGTCAGAAATGGCGGGTGTCCCTGCATCGGAAATTAGGGCAATGGTTTCCCCACCTTTTAATCGGGCAATCAAATTCTCAACGGTTTTGTGTTCGTTGTGCATGTGATGGCTATGCATGTGGTTGGAAATCTCAAAATGCTTTAATAATTTTCCGCTTGTTCGGGTATCTTCTGCTAGAATTAAATCGGCTTCTTTGAGCACTCTAATCGCTCTAAAAGTCATGTCTTCTAGGTTACCAATGGGTGTTGGAACGATATAAAGCTTCGCCATCTAGTTGAATTTGTTCTCTACAATTTCCAAAAAACGCTCGGCATATTCTTCGCTTCCTACCCAATTATTATAATCAGGTTTGATGATTTCTTCAATAAAATCTTTAGCTTCTTCATACGAAATAAAAGTATTTAATTGTGATAAGACTCTATTGAAATCTTCATTATCATCGGCAAAAAGATGTTTTACAAAAGCAATTCTATCGTTCATTCCTATATTAATAGCTTTTGAATGTTGATCATTTAAAGAAAGCGGTTTTTCGTCAATAATCTTTTTTAGGGAAGGAGGGACTACGATATCATTTGGTTTAAC
Source organism: uncultured Bacteroidota bacterium (assembly GCA_903879645.1). Lineage (GTDB taxonomy): Bacteria > Bacteroidota > Bacteroidia > Flavobacteriales > Flavobacteriaceae > Flavobacterium. Next base: position 539 of record CAIRMK010000068.1, on the reverse strand, counting down.
AAAAACAGGTTCAGCATAATCGCCTAATAAATCTTCAAATGATATTTGTTTGGTTTCTTTTTTTGGTGTTTCGATTTTTTCTTCGATTATCTCTTCGATGACTACCTCTTCAATTGGAGCTTCAGCAGCTAATTCAAATATGGGTTCAAAGGCCAAATCAGTTTTTGGTTCTTCTTCTTCGATTTCTTCTTCTGGAAGTGTTATTTCTCCAATAATTATAGGTTCTTCTTCTGTTTGATCTGGTTTTAGGTACTCTTCCTCTTCTTCCAAAGTAATTGGTTCTTCTATTTCTTCCTCAAGTTCTTGTGTGCTCCCAATTGGTTCCTCTTTAATAAGCTCCTCTTCTTTATGAGATTCATCCTTACTAATATTCTCTTCCTCTGCTTTTAGGTCAGCAACTGGTATTTCTTTTGGACTTTCACTTGCAGCTTTATTTTCAACAAAGGCTTCTACTTTTTCTTCTAAGTCTTCTTTAACAACTTCAGATTTTATTTGCTCATAATTGTCGCCATAAAATTTTAAAATAGCCAATGCTTCAT
>CAIRMK010000067.1 GCA_903879645.1 uncultured Bacteroidota bacterium | reverse complement strand
TACTGAATTTGGCTTGGACAAAGTTGTTTCATTGGGATGGGGGCGTTATTAGTTTGGATGTTCAACCTATTAATCCGATTACGAATCCACTAGAAATGGATAATACTTTGGTTAACGTTTTAGGGAAATTAAATCATTCTAAACCATACAAAGGATTATTTTATAATGCATTTAACGACAGTGTAATTAGTACTAAAACCTTGCTAAAAGCGATAGCGCAGTACACGGTTTCATTGGAAACGTATAATTCTAAATTTGATAAAGTTATGCGTCATGAAAAAGAGGTTTTTTTTTACGGAACAAGAAGAAAACGGTTTTGATTTATTTCGAAAAAATTGCATAAGTTGTCATAGCGATCCATTATTCACTAATGATAGTTTTGCTGACAACGGATTGCCATTAGATTCCGATTATAAAGATTATGGCAGGGTTAAAATTACTCAAAATCCCAAAGACAGCTTTAATTTTAGAGTGCCTACGTTAAGGAATATTGAGTTTACGTATCCCTATATGCATGATGGGCGATTTAAAAAATTGCGTGAGGTCATTAATTTTTACACTGATGGAACAGTAAAGAGAAAGACCTTGGCTAAAGAATTACAAAAACCAATTCGATTAAATGAAAATGAAAAGAAAGATTTGATTGCCTTTCTTTTGACCTTAACCGATAAAGAATTTTTATTCAATCCGAAGTATAGTTATCCAAAATAATATATAAATCACTAACCAATACCATTATGAAAAAGTCCCTTTTAACTTTATTTTTTACGATGTCAAGTTGTATGTTACTGTTTTCTCAAACCAATCCTGCTATTACAAGTTGGCTGCGAAACACGACTGGAATTACCGGAAGACATTTTGTTTCAGGCAATTCCACTCCGATTGTAGATACACCATTGGCCAATGTGCAGACGGTTCAATATTCTACTAATTGGGTTTATGTCACTACCAATGGGATTCCGGCCTATATTACCGGACCTTTTTTGGACGGAAATCCCTCCTTAGCAACCACGCAATCGGGCGCTATATTTAAATTTCCATTGACCCCTACTCCCAATACGGGAACATTAACAGCTACTACAGGAGGCGATATTGGAAATTTTATTAATGGAGTTGCTTTGTTTGATTATCGTGATGGAGTTTCTTGGAAAAATTCAACTAGTACATTGTGTGGTGGCCCCATCAATCCACCTTGTACAGGAGACGGTGTATGGAATAGAGATGCCGTTCTTGCGGAACGTTCTGGGTTTGATTGTTCCAAGGCACATCCAGCCATGGGAAATTATCATCATCATCAAAACCCTAGTGCTTTTAATACCGATTTGAATGTCCTTTCCTCTATTTGTTCCTTGTATCCATCTGATGGATTATATACTATTACTCCAAGTCAACATTCACCATTAATTGGTTTTGCTTATGATGGATATCCTATTTATGGTGCTTTTGGCTATGCCAATGCCGATGGTAGTGGAGGGGTTGTTCGCATGAAATCAGGTTTTCAATTGCGAAATATCACAACCAGAACTACGTTATATACTGGAGCAACGGTAACTGCTGGTCCTGTAGTTAGCACTACTTACCCTTTGGGTTATTTTAAAGAAGATTATGAATATGTTGCTCATACTAGTGACGCTAGTTATTTAGATATCCATAATGGTCGTTTTTGCGTCACTCCAGAATATCCAGCGGGGACTTATGCTTATTTTTGTACGGTGGATGCCAATTATAATTCGGTTTATCCCTATGTGGTAGGCCCCACTTTTTATGGGGTTAAAAATGCGGTAAAAGTTACTTCCATTACGGAGTCTACAACTACTTATAGTCCCGCGATGACTATTGCTGATTTTGATACATTGAATCTTTCGGTTTTTCCCAATCCTGCAAAAGACTTTTTTGCTATTCAGATTCCGATGGCGGCGGAAGATTATAAAGTGGAGCTTTTTGATGCCTTGGGGAAATTAATTCAGACACAAACGGTCTATCAAGGAAGTACGATGTGTTATTTTGATATTCAGACGTTGTATGCAGGCGTTTATTTAGTCAAAATAGGAGATGGTTCCCACAGTAAAACTGCAAAAGTGATCGTCGAATAGTTGATTTAACAAAAATAAAAAAGTGCTTGAAATTTTCAAGCACTTTTTTTTTAGTATCTTCTTTAGGAAGGAATTCATTTTTTTTTATTTGCTATATTTTCTTTTTCTTAAGAAGGTGAATAGCAACCCGAACACTGCTAAAATTGCGATTGGGCATCCGACGGTAATGATTTGAGAGAAGGTATATTCTTCCGTAACCTTTTGAGAATCTAAAATAGGAAGATTCACTTCTTTGCTTCTAATGTTGATTAGGCCATTATCATCTAGCAGATAATTCACACAATTCATCATGAATTCCTTATTGGCATAGAGATTATTGGTCCATTTGTCAAAACCTAATTCTAATGGTTGGTAATTTTTGTCCAATTGATTTTTGACTACATCACCATCAGATATGACAATCATTTTATTTTCTTTACCTACTGATACAAAACTATTTTCTTTAAAGGGTAGCACTCTATTTTGATATACCGAATGAAATTTTCCTTCCATCAAAACCGCAACAGGAAGATTTCCTTTTCCTGTAAATTCTTTTTGGTCATGTCGTTCTTCTACCATTTTTAGATTGACCTCGGTAGGCGTTCCAACCGATTTGGAATAGGGAGAACTTTGTAATAATACTGTTTTTTTAATATCGTTTTTCAGCAATTCAATAGGATTGGTGAATTCAAATTTAAGGCCATCTAAATTACTTACAATAGGACTGATTTTAGATTTATCTTTGTTGTCAATTGGGTAAATCATTGGAGAATACAACCAAGGGAATTTTGTGTATTGTGTTCCGCTTCCTTCTTGTCCAGTAGCTAAAGAAATTGGGGTAGCCATAACATCTTTAATTAAGTCAGGTTTGATTCGTATCCCATATTTGAAGAACATATCATTCAAATTCAAATCTCTTGGAAAGGCTAAATTGGCTCCAGTATGCATTAAGCTGTCCATTTCCATATTGACTTGATCGACTAACCAAAGTGTTTTTCCTCCGTGCATTACAAATTGGTCGAGTACTTCTTTTTCTTCATCAGTAAAAGCTTTTGTTGGTTTAGCAATCACTGCTAAATCATATTTTTTAAGTGCTTTTAAGGTGCTATTAGGGCTTTTGGCCACAGAATCTAAGGTAAACGGACCGATATAATAATTTTCGCGAACTGATTTTAAAAAATCGGCAATATTGCGGTCCGCCATTTCACCATTTCCTTTGATGATTGCTATTTTCTTTTCTCTTTTTTTAGAAACGGTATTGAATGCATTGGCAAACGCATATTCTAAATGTTGTACTGAACTTACTACCTTTTGTGCGGTAGAAGCTCCCATCATGTTTTTCAATAAAGGTACTTTGGTACTTTTGTTTTTGTAGGTTACTACTGCCCATGGAAAAACTACTTCTTGCGTTTGTTTTCCTTTTTCGTTCATTGTTACGTTCAAGGGAGTAAGACCTCTATCGTAAAACTTTTGCATGATTTGTTCTCTGTTTTCCTCTTTTTCTAAGGGATTAACAAATTGGAAAATAATATTTGAATTGTAAGCTTTAAACTCTCCTAGCAATTGTTGGGTTTCTGTTTGTAATTTTTTGAATTCTCCGGGAAAATTTCCCTCTAGGAAAACATCTACATACAACGGTTCTTTGACTTCCTTTATGATATTTAAAGAAGTTGAGGAAAGCGTGTATCGTTTATCAGCCGTTAAATCGAAACGTTTGAAAAAGAAATTCCCTGCAAAGTTCAATACCATCAGTATTCCGATGATAGTAAACAGATTTTTTAAGTTAAGTTTCTTATTTTCCATTACGATTTCAGCGATTTTAATTTATAAACGGTCAACGAAAGAAATACAATGGCAATGCTGACAAAATACATTACATCGCGAGTATCTATGACTCCACGGCTCATACTTTTATAGTGAAAATCCATTCCGAAAAGGGCTATTAAGTCCCCAAAGTTTTTAAATTGAGAAGCCATTCCTTGAAATCCAAAATATAGTATAAAGCACAAGAATACCGCTACAATAAAAGCCACAATTTGATTTTCTGAAAGTGTAGAGGTAAAGATTCCAATGGCCGTATAGCCTGCAATCAGGAATGATAATCCGAAATAGGAACCTAAAGTACTCCCCATATCCATATTCCCTGCCGGCATTCCTAAACCGTAAATTACATAAACGTAAATGAATGTAGGGATGATTGCAATGACAATAAGTAGAAACGCGCCAAAGAATTTACCTCCGACAATTTCCCAGACAGCAATCGGTTTGGTCATCAACAATTCAATCGTTCCCTGTTTTTTTTCATCCGAGAAGCTGCGCATCGTTACGGCAGGAATTAAGAAAATCAAAATCCATGGTGAAATGGTAAAAAATGGCGATAAATCGGCAAAACCGCTATTTAAAATATTGTATTCCCCTTCAAAGACCCACAGAAATAATCCGTTGAGTAAAAGAAAAATGGCAATAACTAAGTATCCAATTGGCGAACCAAAGAAGGATTTGATTTCTCTTAATACTATTGATTTCATTTATTTTTGTTTAAGGTTTCAGGTATAAAGTTACAGGTGGTTCTACTTGGAACTTTACACTAAAGAAACTAGTTTGTTTACGCTCCAAGCTTCTGGTTTATCATTGAATAATTTTTTGGTAAACGTCCAAACTTCGTCAAACAAAGCCGATTTTCGGTAGTTTTCCAAATCTTCTTCGGTTTCCCAATAACTATAAGTAAAAAAGATACTTGCATTATTTTTGTCTTGATACAATTCTAGAAAACGATTTCCTGGGGAATTTCGTATGTGCGATTTCATTACCTCAAAATTTTCTAGAAAAGCGGGGATATTTTCTTTGTGAAATGACATTTTTACTATTCTGACCAGCATATTTTAATTATTAAAATTAATCATTACGAAATCTCTATATCTTAATCCGAGTAGGGAAGAGGCGGTGCCTGTTTTTGTATTGCTTTTGTATATTCCGATTTCAAGAAAACCAGCTTCATT
>CAIRMK010000066.1 GCA_903879645.1 uncultured Bacteroidota bacterium | reverse complement strand
CTTTGTTTGTTTTCATTAAACGTACGTTTGTTTTCATTAAACGTTTGTTTTTAAACTCAATTTCATCATTTCATGACATTTTTTTAAAATTTTCGCTTCTAAAAAGATTTATTACTAAAGCTTATCGATTAAATACAAACACATAAAATAAAAGCTTCCTCCTTTTATAAAAAAATACTAACTTCGTTATTTATAAAAAGTAACTAGTACGAACATGCACGATATTACCATAGTATCTGTTATTCCTCTCCTGATTTTTGGAGCTATACTGTTGGCCTTTATCTACCATATTGTTTTGTATTTCTTCAATAAAGACCAACTGCTCATTCACTACCTATTCTACCTTTTTTTTACTGGGCTTTTTGTGTTTTACAGAACGGGTTTTGTGAGTTTATTGTTTGGTCAAGCCGCCGAAAATTATATCTATTTCTACCTCAACGAACCCATACAAATGGTGTATTTGGCCATGTATTTTAACTTTATCCTTCAGTCCATTGAAGTGGCTAAAGCCAAAGATTCCTTTCTTTACAAATCATGGGTTTTTATCATGGTTATTTTGTTGGGCTACGCCCTACTCTTTTATATCGCTAAAAACGTGTTCCAATTTGAACATTACCCTATTGCCTTTGTCGCTATCAGAGTCTTTATATTCATTTTAACCGCAGTAATGCTATGGCAATGCTTTCAATTGCGACACATTACCTTTCAATTGTTTATTCTAATAGGTTGTAGCTTCTATTTTGTATTTGGTGGTATCAGTTTTGTTTCCAATATGTTTCTTTCAGACAAGATGCTGATCTACCCGCCCGAATGGTTGATGATTGGTAGCTTTGTGGATATTATCTTCTTTTCGATTGCCATGAGTTACCGCAACAAACTGCAATGGGAAAACATGAATTTGGCGCTGCTCAAAGACGCCAACGACTTGATAGCAATGCAAAAAGAAGTATTGGAAAAACAAACTGCATTAGAGAACGAACGCAACCGAATTGCAGCCGACATGCACGATGATTTAGGTAGCGGATTGACCAAAATAAACTATTTGAGTCAAATGGCTTTGTTAAAAAATAGCGAAGAAGAACATCTCATCAAAATACACAAAACCTCATCCGATTTGGTAGGCAACATGAGTGAGATTATTTGGGCCATGAAAGAAGACAATAACACGATTGAAGACTTAGTGACCTATATAAAAATGTATGCCGTTGATTATTTAGAAAGTAACAACCTTGATTACAAAATTACAATCCCCGAATCATTTGATACCACGGTCATAAAAGGAGAAAAAAGAAGGGCTATTTTCCTATCGGTTAAAGAGGCGTTACACAACATTGTAAAACATGCGCAAGCCAAAAAAGTGATTGTTGTAATTACGCTTGAATCGAGTCTGTCAATTACAATTCACGATAATGGTATTGGATTTGATTACGAAGTAGTTAAACAAAACCATATCAATGGATTGATTAATATGCAAAAAAGAATGAATTCTATCAATGGAACCACTACAATGGAACAAAATAATGGTACGTGTATTACTTTTACAATCCCGAAAACAGAGTTTGATGGTTACTAAAAATCAACCTTTTGTAGTATTGACAGACTTGAAAAAGTAACGTTACTTTGCACTTAAATTAAAATACTAATGATTAGCATTTGCATCATTGAAGACATTTTAGACATTCAAAATGGGTTAAAAGCCATTATTGAAAATGATACTCGTTTTGAATTAGTAAAGTGCTTTAACAATGCCGAAGATGCCATCGAAGAATTGCCCAGTTTGGTTCCCAATGTAGTCATCACCGACATTAATTTGCCCAAAAAAACGGGTATCGACTGCGTACAAGAAATAAAACATGATTTCCCGAATACCCAATTCATTATGTTCACTATTTATGAAGATAATGATCAAGTGTTTGAAGCATTAAAAGCAGGTGCCAGTGGTTATATATTAAAAAATACTTCCCCTGACAAAATCATTGAAGCCATTATCGAACTTCACGATGGCGGCAGCCCCATGTCGCCCAAGATTGCGAGAAAGGTTTTATCGTCATTTACAACTACCGTTACCAATCCTGTCAACGAACTTATTTCTAAACGCGAGCAAGAAGTATTGGAACTATTGAGCAAAGGCTTTTTATACAAAGAAATAGCGGATAAACTTAATATTACACTGAGTACCGTAAAGCGGCACTTAAATCACATTTATACCAAACTTCAAGTACAAAATAAGACCGAAGCAGTCAACAAGTTGTATGGAAAAGCATAGCTAAAATGATACAAAAGGTTGATTGCTATTCGCTATCAAATTACTATATTTGTTAGTCCCGAATCTACTATTTTAAATATAAAATAGTTTATGAAATACTTTTACGTCACCCTTATTTTCATTGTAAGTTGTTACAGTTCACAAGCACAAGTTGGTATTGGTACTACCTCTCCCAATGCCCAATTGGACATCAAATCAAGTAATCAAGCTACTCCCGCCAATACTGATGGGATATTGATTCCAAAAGTAGATGCTTTTCCCACCAATGCCCCTACCTCTTCTCAAGACGGCATGATGGTTTATCTCACCACGACTGTCGGAGCTAACCCACCTGGATTTTATTATTGGGACAATGCCTCGACCTCTTGGAAAGGTGTCGGTGGGGATAAAGGTTGGGGATTGAATGGTACTAGTGGCACAACTCCAATTGTTAATACTATTGCGGCTTCAAATGAAAATTTTGTGGGAACCTCAGACGCCAAAGATCTGGTTATTGGTGCTAATAAATATGAATCCATTCGCGTTAAATCGGGTATTGACAAAGTTGGTTTGTTCAACAATAGCCCTGATTATAATTTAGATATAAAAACGAATGTGACAGGAGTGATTTTACCAAGAAACGGGATACGTATCAAAGATGTTACCTTAGGTTCTGGAACTCAAAAAGGGTCTTTTTTTGGGTTTGATTACAACAATCTTAATGAAACTTTGATTTGGACGTATGGTAGTGATGAAAATAATTACACTAATAAATCCATCCGATTAGGGGTAGGCAACGACTCTTTTAATCGTTCTATTGCCAAATTTACGTACCGTTCTATTGGTACGTTTAATGAAAGTCCGAATTATGCCTTAGATATTAAAACGGCTCCTAATGATGCTATTTATCATCCAACTGGTAGAAACGGAATTAGAATCAACACTCCATCGAGCAACAGTAGCACCAATTATGCAGGACTTTTTATGGGAATCAAAGAAAATGGTACGGCACAAGATGTTAATGAAGGGTACCTTTGGAATTATGGCGATGGAGTAGCTACTAATTCCTTTTTAAGCTTCGGATTGGGCAACGATACTACTACCGGAGAGATTATGCGTTTGTATAAAACCAATGTGGGAATTGGTACGACAAGCCCAACAACGGGAGCTATTTTAGATATTAATTCTGCTAGTTCTGGAGTATTGCTTCCTAGAGTTTCTTTGATCAATGTCAATACGAATTGGCCTATTTTCATTGTAACAAAGAGTCTATTGGTTTATAATACTAATGCTGCCGTTACTGGAGGAAATGGGGAAGGTTTTTACTATTGGGATGGATTCAAATGGGTAAAATTGCAAGCGGATAGCAATGATAAATGGAACATCACCGGAAACTCAGGTACCAATGCAGCGATAAACTTTATTGGTACCACCGATGATAATGATTTAATCTTTAGAAGGTTCAACAATAAAGCGGGACAAATTGGTACTACAAATACTTCATTTGGATTATTTTCAGCACCATCTATTACTGGAGGTTATAATACAGCTTTTGGTGCTACAGCTATGAATTTAGCTACAATCGGAAACTACAATAGTGCGTTTGGTAGCGGAGCCCTTTATTATAATACCGGAGATTTTAATACTGCTATTGGTACTAGTTCACTTTTTAACAATCATTCCGGAACCAACAATGTTGGTCTCGGAGTTTCATCTTTATATAATAACATTAGTGGCTCCAATAATATTGCCATTGGAAAAGAGGCTTTACTGTATAATAGTTCCGGAAGTGATAAAATTGCCATTGGTTTTAATGCGTTGTACAGTAGTGATAGTAATATTGGGAACATTGCCATTGGTACTCGATCACAATATTGGAATAGCTCAAGCAATTACAACACCAGTGTTGGTTATCAGTCCTTATGGAATTTGAATACTGGAGAAGGCAATTCGGCTTTTGGATATAGTGCTTTAGAAGCAGGAAATACGGGTTACTACAATACGGCTATTGGATATGAGTCATTACGAATGACTAGAAGCGATAGAAATACGGCGGTGGGCTATGGAACCATGAGTTTTTGTATGAATTGTGGAAACAATACGGCTATCGGATTTGAATCGCAATATAACAATACCAATAACAATAATAATGTCTCCGTGGGAAGTCAATCACTGTATTCGAATTCGGATGGAAATTACTTAACCGCAATTGGAACCAATGCAATGAAACAAAATCAAAATGGAATGTACAATACTGCCGTAGGTTTTGAATCATTAAATACAAACCAAAGTAGTAGTAATAATACTGCGGTTGGATATCATTCGTTATTTGCGCAAATGAATGGCGATGGAAATTCTGCTTTTGGATATAATGCTATGAGTGCTGCGGATTTAGGTATGTACAGTACGGCAACAGGATATCAAGCCTTATTTTTCAATCATAACAATTGTAATACTGCCAATGGGTATAACTCGATATTTAGCAACAATTTTGGCGGTGGTAATACGGCAATGGGGTATCAATCATTATTTTCCAATATCAGCGGATACTATAATGTAGCCATTGGATTTGAAGCATGCAATCTTGCTGGAGATATTACCGGAACTACTGCTTTAGGGGCGTATAGTCTTTACAACAACGCT
>CAIRMK010000065.1 GCA_903879645.1 uncultured Bacteroidota bacterium | reverse complement strand
TTTCTCAAAGGAAAAAAAGGAACTAAAATCATCGTTGGAGTAATTGATTCTGGTTTGGATATAGACCATGAGGATTTAAAAGGGAAGATTTGGACCAATACAAAAGAAATTCCTGGAAATAATATTGATGATGATCACAATGGATTTGTCGATGATGTTCATGGATGGAATTTCCTTGGTGAAACAACTAATGAAAATCTTGAATTAACTCGTATTGTCAAAAAAGGTGATGATGGCTCAGAAACTTACAAAAAGGCTAAAGCAGAATTAGACAAAAAAATAGCTGAAATGATGCAATATAAGCCACAAATGGACATGATTGCTAAGGCAGATAAGGATATTAAAGCAAATTTAAATAAAGAAGTTTACTCTATTGAAGACATAAAAAGCATTACAACTACTGATTCATCATTAAATCGAAGCAAAATGATTATGATGAGTGTCGCAAGTCAAATAGGTGCTGATTTTCAAGACGAACTTAAGGGAGAAATGGATCAAGTATACAATATGCTTAATAACAACCTTAATGTTAATTTTGATGGAAGAAAAGTTGGAGACAATCCTGATGATATGAAGGAAACCCATTATGGTAATGGAAATGTCAAAGGACCAAATGTGGAAGACGCTCTTCATGGGACTCATGTTGCTGGAATAATTGCTCAAATTCGTGGAAACGGAAAAGGGGGGGACGGTGTTGTTAATGATAATGTTGAGATTATGTCAGTTCGTGCGGTTCCTAATGGAGATGAATATGATAAAGATATCGCCTTAGCTATTCGTTATGCAGTTGATAATGGAGCTAAAGTAATCAACGGAAGTTTTGGAAAAGACTATTCTCCTCACAAAGAATGGGTTTGGGATGCAATAAAATATGCTGCCAAAAAAGATGTTTTAATTGTGCATGCAGCTGGGAATGATTCTAAAAATATTGATTCAGAACCTAATTTCCCAACTGATGTTAGTGATGATAAAGAAATTGCCGATAATGTCATTACTATTGGGGCTTTAAACAATGTTTATGGTTCAAAAATAGTTGCAGACTTCTCTAATTATGGGGCTAAAAATGTAGACGTCTTTGCACCAGGAGTTAAAATCTATGCTACAGTTCCAAACAATAAGTATAAATATGAACAAGGAACTTCTATGGCTTCTCCAAATGCTGCTGGAGTTGCAGCTTTAGTTCGTTCATACTACCCAAATTTAACTGCTTCTCAAGTAAAACACATCTTAATGGATTCAGGAACACCAATTAGTGAAACTGTAACAGTAGATGAAGCTAAAAAAGAAGTCCCTTTTGCAAGCACTTGTGTTTCTGGAAAAATTGTGAACGCATACAATGCCTTACTTATGGCAGACAAAATGTCTAAAGGAACTAAAAAAACCAAAAAAAGCATTAAAAAATAAGTATTTATGAAGATCACATTATCACTATTATTAGTAACTATACTTTTCACAACTAATTACCAAATATTTGCACAATCTACTGAAAAAGAAAGAAAAGGTGAATTTTATTTTTCTTGGGGATATAACACAGAATGGTATACTAAAAGTGATGTTCATGTGTCACAACCTTCTTTGGGAAATGATTATACCTTAAATAGTGTCAATGCCCATGATCATAGAGGATGGGATGAAGGTTTGTTATCTAAAGCACTTAGCATACCACAATACAATTATAGAATTGGTTACATATTTAATAAAAAAAGAGGCTTAGGGGTTGAAATAAACTTTGACCACACTAAATATCTTATAAAAGATGGACAGACAATAAATGTCACTGGAACAATGGGTGGAAGTCCTGTCAATACCAATATTAATTTTGCGGATGCTAATGGATACCATTATTACTTAAATAATGGAGCTAATTTTTTACTGTTTAATTTTGTAAAAAGATGGCATTGGCTTGGCAATACAACCAAAAATTTTAAAGTAGATTTGTTGGCAAAAGCAGGAATAGGTCCTGTTATTCCTCATGTTGACAATAGTTTTGCTGGGGAGCAAAACCACCCTCATTTTCAATTTGGTGGATGGAATACGGGTGCAGAAGGTGTAATAAGAGCGACTTTTTACAAATATGTATATCTCGAATATTGTAACAAATTGGATTATGCAAGATATTCCAACCTGACTGTTTACGAAGGAACTGCAAAGCAAAATTTTGGAACCTATGAAATGATTCTTAACCTTGGAGTTACTTTTCCTATTGGAAAAAAAATATAAGTTAACCTATTTTTGGAATGACTAAATTATTTATAAGCACTTTTTTTGTTTTATCCTTTTGTTTAACAATGGGTCAAAGCACTAGTTATTGGCAACAACACGTTGATTACAAGATGACCGTGTCAATGGATGTAAATACCTACCAATACAAAGGAAAACAAGAATTGGTTTATACCAATAATTCCTCAGACACGCTAAGGCGTGTTTTTTATCATCTCTATAATAATGCTTTTCAACCCAGAAGCGAAATGGATATGCATTTGCAATCGATTAAAGATCCAGATGCTAGAATGATAAACAAAATAAAAGTTGGGGACAAAGAAGTTAAAGAAAGTAGAATAGCAAAGTTACTGCCTAATGAAATAGGGTATTTACATGCTTCTAATTTCAAGCAAGATGGAGAAAAGGCAGTTGCCAAAGAAGTAGAAACCATTCTAGAAGTTACGCTAGCCAAACCCATTTTACCCGGAAAATCAACTACATTCACTTTGGATTTTGAAGGGCAAGTACCTGTTCAAATTCGTCGTTCGGGAAGAAATAATGCCGAAGGAGTGGAACTTTCAATGGCGCAATGGTACCCAAAAATGGCAGAGTTTGACTTTGAAGGATGGCATGCCGATGCTTATATTGCAAGAGAATTTCACGGGGTTTGGGGTAATTTTGACGTTAGTATTACGATTGACAAAAATTATCTTTTAGGTGGTTCGGGTTATCTGCAAAATGGAAATGAGATCGGATACAATTATCAAGAGAAAGGGGTTATTGTAGACATTCCAAAAAAACAAAAGACACTAACGTGGCATTTTATTGCTCCTAATGTGCATGATTTTACATGGGCTGCCGATAAAAATTATATTCACGATGTTGTGCCAACCAATTTCGGAACCACATTGCATTTTATCTATAAAAACAATACTAGCATTTTTGAAAACTGGAAATTTGCAGAGCCTAAAACAGTTGAATTAATGCAATTTTATAACCAAATTGTTGGCAAGTATCCTTACAATCAATATTCTGTTATTCAGGGAGGCGATGGAGGCATGGAATATGCTATGTGTACTTTAATCCTTGGTACTGGGAAAGCAGAAGGATTAATTGGCTTAATTGCTCATGAAATGGGACATTCTTGGTTTCAACACGTTTTAGCATCTAACGAAAGCAAACACCCTTGGATGGATGAGGGATTTACGTCATTTATTGAAGATTTAGGTGTAAATCATGTTTCAGAAAAGAAAGTAGAAAACCCTTTTTTTAGTGCTTATAGAGGCTATATTAGTCTTGCTAATTCTGGCAAAGAGCAGCCCCTTTCTACCCATGGTGATCGGTATGATGAAAACAAAAGTTATAGTATTGCTTCCTATAGCAAAGGTGAGGTTTTTCTAGCACAATTAGAATACCTTATCGGAGAAGATAATCTGATGAAAACTTTGAGAAGGTACTTTTATGATTTCAAATTCAAGCACCCTACCCCCAATGATATAAAAAGAAGTGCTGAACGAGTATCTGGCGCTAATTTAGATTGGTATTTGACCGATTGGACGGAAACTGTAAATACGATTGACTACGGAATAAAAGAAGTTGCTCAAGAGGGCGTTTCAACTAAAATTTCATTGGAAAGAATAGGAAGAACTCCTATGCCAATTGACTTGTTGATAGAATATAAAGACGGTACAAAAGAAAGTTTTTACATCCCATTGCGTATGATGAGTTTTGAAAAAGAAAATCCAACGCCCCAGATAAAGAGGACAGTTTTGAAAGACTGGGCATGGGGAAATCCAAAGTATCAATTATCAATTAACAAACAAAAAGCAGAGATAAGAAAAGTTACTATTGACCCAAGTGAATTAATGGCAGATGTAAAACCTGAAAATAATAGTTATGAAATAAAGTAAAAAACTCATATTCATTAATATAAAAAAGCCCCTAAGAGTATCAACTTTTAGGGGCTTTTGTAAAAGATATAATCTGTTTTATTTTGTTTTCTTAACGTATT
>CAIRMK010000064.1 GCA_903879645.1 uncultured Bacteroidota bacterium | reverse complement strand
TTCTGAGTTTGGTTTAAAAGATTTATTGGAAGAAACCATTACTGAAGAAGACATGCAATATCCTATCATTCATCTGGAAGGTGAAGATATTGAAATTGCTTTAACGCACAGTAAGTCACAATATTCAGAAGAATACCATTCGTTTGTAAATGGACAAAATACTACACAAGGAGGAACACACTTAAATGCCTTTAGGGAAGCCATTGTAAAAACCATTCGTGAATATTACAATAAAGGTTTTGAAGCTTCGGATATTCGTAAGTCTATTGTTTCGGCTGTTTCTATAAAAGTGGAAGAACCCGTTTTTGAAAGTCAAACCAAAACAAAATTGGGTTCCAATGACATTGGTCCGAATGGGCCAACGGTTCGTACTTTCATTCACGATTTTATTACCACGAAGCTCGATAATTTCCTTCATAAAAATCCAGAAGTTTCCGATTTGTTATTGCGTAAGATTCTACAAGCCGAACGCGAACGTAAGGAGCTTTCTGGAATTAGAAAATTAGCGAAAGACAGAGCAAAAAAATCGAGTTTACACAATAAAAAACTACGCGATTGTCGTGTGCATTTGACCGATGCTAAAAACCCAAGAAGTTTAGAAAGCACCCTTTTCATTACCGAGGGAGATTCCGCTTCGGGTTCGATTACCAAAAGTCGTGATGTAAATACACAAGCCGTATTTAGTTTGCGTGGTAAGCCTTTGAATTCTTATGGGATGTCGAAGAAGATTGTCTATGAAAATGAAGAGTTCAATTTGCTTCAAGCGGCTTTAGATATTGAAGAAAGCATAGAAGATTTGCGTTATAATAATATCGTGATTGCGACTGATGCCGATGTCGATGGGATGCACATTCGATTATTATTGATTACATTTTTCCTTCAATTTTTTCCTGAAATGATTAAAGAAGGGCATTTGTATATTTTGCAAACGCCGTTATTCCGTGTGCGAAATAAAAAAGAAACTATTTATTGCTATTCTGACGACGAGCGAAAAGATGCCATTGAAAAACTAAAACCTAAACCAGAAATCACACGATTTAAAGGTTTGGGAGAGATATCACCTGATGAGTTTAAAAATTTCATTGGAGAAAGCATCCGATTGGATCCTGTGATGCTAGATAAAGCCACATCCATTGAAACCTTATTAGAATTCTATATGGGTAAAAACACACCTGATAGACAAACTTTTATTATCAATAATTTGAAAGTGGAATTGGATAAAGAATTGGTGGAGAAGTAGTTATTGGGGCACAAAGTTTCACAATGTTTAGCACTAAGTCACACAAAAAACATTGAGAAACTTAATGAAACATTTTGAATAAAATTCTGTTTCAAAATAAAAAAGAATAAAAAAAACATAGTGAAACTTGGTGAAAAATTTGAGTAACATAGTGCTACAAAAAATATGGTTGAAGAAAATGAAATAAGTCGAATCATTTTAGATTGTGCTTTTAAAGTTCATACCAAACTTGGTTCAGGTTTATTAGAAAAAGTTTACAGAGAATGTTTGGCTTATGAACTTATAAAATGTGGGTTAGAAGTAGAACAAGAAAAAGGATTTCCTGTAATTTATGATGAAATAAAATTTGATTGTGGCTATAGAGTTGACTTAATTGTAAATAATAAAGTAATAATTGAATTAAAAGTTGTAGAAGATTATACAATAGAGCATACTGCTCAATGTTTAACCTACATGCGACTTTCAGATTGTAAATTAGGATTACTATTAAATTTTTATAAAAGATCATTGAAAGATGGCATTAAAAGATTGATTATATAAACATTGTGCTACTTTGTGTAAAAACTTAGTGGAACATTGTGGTACAAAAAAAGCATAAATGAAAGACGAAGAAGAAGATAATATTAATGAGGAAGAAACTAACGACGAGTTAGGCGATTCAACTCATGACGAAACTTTAAACGAAGGCTTTGAGGATATCGTTTCTAAGGGTGGCAATCACTTTTATGAGAACGACGAAAATCCAGAAGACACCATTACCAAAGTTACAGGAATGTACAAAGATTGGTTTTTGGATTACGCTTCCTATGTAATTCTGGAGCGTGCTGTGCCTGCTATCGAAGATGGTTTCAAACCGGTGCAACGTCGTATCATGCATTCCTTAAAAGAATTGGATGATGGGCGTTACAATAAAGTAGCGAATGTCGTTGGTCATACCATGC
>CAIRMK010000063.1 GCA_903879645.1 uncultured Bacteroidota bacterium | reverse complement strand
TGCTAAAGTAAACCAATATTCATAACATATAAACCCGCTATTTAAGCGGGTTTTTTCATTTAATACAATAAAAATATTATGAGTAATTCATTGTGATTAAACCTTATTAAATGAGATAAATTAAAAAAAATCCGTGAATTATTCGGGAATAAAAAACCCTAACTATCTTATTTATAAGTAGTTAGGGTTAATAAATGTACCCTTCACGATTGAATTGTCGAACCTCTTTATTCAAGATTTGAAGAAACTTTCCCATGCCTACAAGCTTTTAACTAAAAATAAACAGTTTTAGAAGGCGAAAACAACAGCACAATATTATTTTAAAAAATTGCAACCTCAACTATTTACAATGTAGTTGAGGTAAATTATACTTGAATATAAATAATATTTTAAGTCCGAGGGAACTTTTCCAAAAACCTACATATTTATAATAAAATAACATATCGATTGCTCGGCATTTAACCAATGCCCTAATGGATATGATGCGTTAAATAAGAAATAAAATGCAACAAAATGAGTACGTAACCGTAAAAGAAATTAGCCTCAAATATGAAATGAGTGCTAGAAACGTTAGAAGAATAATAAGTAAACTAACTGAAAATTGTAGCGAAGCTACACTATATAAAGACAAGAACCACGAATGGCAAGTGCACCATTTGTTAATCCCAAAGTTCAAACCTCAGCGAACTAGAAAAAACAAATACTACGCTTTGAGCATTGACCCCTGTGCAAAATATACTGAATCGGATATTAATGTAGTGATGAGGTTCGTATATGAGCAAATGAACGATGGTTCGCTAGAGCTAAATTATGTGATTGAACAAAAGAAGAGTAACAACCAAAACCACTTGCATTGCTTTGTAAAATGCTCCGATAAGAAAAAACTACTTGACTTGTTTAAACTCGGATTTAGTAGAATAAGCTATAAAGAAAGTATAATTTTCGACCTAGACGGTTGGAAAGGATATATAACAAAAGACGGAAGTCCTATAACGACATTGAAAAATTAAAAAAAAATGGCAAAATTATTAACATTAGATTACAGTCCAGTATTAAAATCATTACTGGTTAATTACATATTACGAAAATATGAACAAGATTCGATAACTGACGATTGGCATTTGTACCAAGAGTATTCATGGATTTACGATAACAATGAACTGCACGAACTTTTTGAAGAGGAAGCATTTACAAACGAATTAAATGATGGAGACGATAGAGGGTAAAATTAGGATTAAACAAACTCAGTTGTCTGTCGAGAAGGACCCGATGCGAAAACAAGCTTTACAGAAGCAGTTGCAAAAACTTCAGTTAAATCTTGAAATTGAAAATATCCGAAAACGCATTCAGCAACTCGGATAATTGCACGGTTACCCCCGTTACTATTGCATGGAAAAATAGTAGTGAATATAAGCCCTATGGATAGACGTTTAAATTTTTTTAAGATTTTTTAACGCCTAAAATGTTCCTTATTGCACCGTGTTGGTTTAGTACTAGCTATGAAGGTTTAAACAAAAATATAGTTCTATCGGATTAAAAGGGCACTATCTTTTAAGGTGTGCGTGTAGTGTTTCATAATTTTTATAAAAAATAAAAGGTCATGTTTTGCATGACCTTTATTGATTTATGACGCTATTAATCGCTGGATTTTTTGGGCAGTTCCTAGAGAACAACCCCCGATTTTTGATGCTCTTCTTAAAGATTCTCCGTTTTTAAGTTCACGAACTACGGCTTTGTATTTAGCAAGAACCTCATCATCGGTCATTCTAGTACCATGCAAACGCCCCGTGTAAGTTCCCTTTGCTTTCGCTAATTCGATGCCTTGGCGTTGACGTTCTAGCATGTTCATGCGTTCCATTTCAGCTACGTTGCCTAGAACACTAACAATCATTTTGAAGCTTGGATTTGGCTTGTTATCGATTAGGGAAAACATGCCGATATTTTCTACAAACAGCCTTATTGATTTTTGGTTGAAGTATTCGACCATTGTAAGAATGTCGATAATATTACGACCTAGTCTGTCTATTGATGAGATATGGATTTCAGAAATATAACCAGCTTCGATGTCGGATATAAGTTTAGAAGCTTCTTTGCGTTCCGTGAATTGGATTGAACCCGAAGTTTTGTCGATATAGATTTTTGAAAATTCTTTGGCGTTTACTTCTTGGCGACCTGTGTTCTGCTCTGTCGTTGAAACTCTGATGTATTTTACTTTTGTCATGGCGTATATTTTTATATTACAGGACAAATATAGTGTATATTTTTAGACTGGCAAAATTATACACCAAAAAACCAGGTATTTAGCTAAAAAAAGTATATCATTTTGAAGTATGACCTAAAAATATACATTTGGAGATTTACTATTCATTGAAACCTTTAAAAAATTCTTCTAAAGTTACATTCATAGCTTTTAGAATTTTTATTAGTGTATTTAATTGAATATTTGCACCCGCTTCATATTTTCC
>CAIRMK010000062.1 GCA_903879645.1 uncultured Bacteroidota bacterium | reverse complement strand
TCTAAATGAATTTTTTAATTTAAACTGTAATCGAAATCATAGTCAAATAATCCTACTTTATCATAATAATCGATGTGTAGAATTATTTTATCCTCTTCCACCACTACAAAAAAACTATCTACGTTTGTAATATCTCGTTCAAGAATCCTTTTCAATCGTCTATGATTCACTTTTTTTGTGGTATCATAATAGAACTCAATTATGGTTTCTTTAGGATATAACCACTTTTGGTCCACAACTGAAAAAACCTCAAATCGCTTAACACCATAGAATCGGACCATGTGCAGATATATGCTAGTTATATTTACATTTCTCATTGCTTTACAAATTTTGTATTATCTAACAAACTTTTTACTTTCTTTACTGTATTTGCAGAAACTTTATAATCTGATTCTGATGACAATTTTGCTATTTGTCTTAGGGATAGTGTAGGATTGGTTTTAATGGTTTTTACCACACGTTTATGTTTTGATAACGTTAATTCTGGCGAATCAGTTGTTCCTTCTTGTCTGCCTAGATAGACACCACCTTTTAACTTGGCTTGATGGATTCCCTCGGCTTGTCGTTCTAATAATGTTGTTCTTTCTAAAGAATAGATTTCACTAAGTACTGTAGTGATTAAATTAAAAATAGGATTCACTTTACCTTCAATAATGGATTCCAAACCTAAATTATCTATTTTTACTATAACACTTTTGCTTTGAAAATAATTTAATGTAGTTAAAACATCAACAGTTGACCTACCAGCTCTTGAAAGGTCGTGAAACGTTATATAATCAATTTCACTAGCTTCAACAGCATCAATAAGTTTTTTTCCTTCGGGTCTTTCAGCAAAGGGAACTGAACCACTAATCACATCAATATATAAAATTTCGTCTGGGTGTACTTTAGCTAACTGGCGAAGATTTGTTTGGTTTTTTGAACTCTGTCTAATATAACGTCCTTTTTTCATGTTGTATTTAATTAAAATTGTGCAATTTTAGGATATGCCTTTTTGCACGGATTTATTATTATGTTTTCTTGAAATCTAATTTATTTGTTTTGTGTTGTATATGACTATAATCTAAAATTGCACAAAAAGGACTACTTCCCTTCAATCCAATCAATCGCAGGAACTAACATATCACAATAGATTCCTTCTGTTGTTTTAACTACTTCACTATTTTGATTGATGAACACAATTGTGTAATCATCAACCCATCTTAAACAAACTTTTACCCAGCCTTTTAAGAAAAGCCCATTTACTTTAAATGATAATCCACCTTGAAATTCTTTTGATTCCTGAAGTGCGACAAAGTTTGTTGCTCCCCAAGCCCAAAGTGCATATCGGTCCGCAAATTGGATTTGTTCAAGTATTGTTTCTGCAATTACCATTGTTTGTGATGTAGTTTCCATGTTTTCAAGTATTTAATTGTACACCACGAGTGTACAAGGAAAATACGACCTACGCCAGCTTTTTTTAAAATATTTCAATATTTTTTCACGCTGTAACTCCCGTGAATATGGAGTTTTTAAAAATACTTTAGGTTTCTCCACTGCAAAATCTGTCTTTTTTGACATGGGCAAATATTTATCTAAAAACAGATAAATATTATGTCAACAACAATCCAAATTAACCAAGAAGGACTTAACGTCCTTTCATTATTCGATGGTATCAGCTGTGCCAAATTAGCTTTAGAAAAAGCTGGAATCAAAATCAATAAATATTATAGTAGTGAAATATGTCCACATGCTTTAGCAATTCAAAACCACCATTATTCTGGTGATACAAACCATATCCAATTAGGTGATGTATGCAAGATTGACGGAATAGAACTTCGGGAAGAAATTGACCTTATCATTTTTGGTTCTCCATGTACCCAGCTTTCAAGTGTAAATTCTAAAGACCGTAATGGACTTGAAGGGAATGAATCCAAATTGTTTTATGAAGCTTTAAGGATTCTAAAAGATATATACTTATTCGCTCCACTAAGTAAAAAGATATACTTCCTGATGGAAAACGTTTGGAGTATGAACAAAAAAGATAAAGACGAGATAACCAAAGAACTTACTTCTATTTTCGATGATACCAAACTTGTTATGATTAATTCTGCTGATGTATCACCTGCAAACAGAAGACGTTTATATTGGTCTAATATTCCTAATATTGGAGTTCCTGAACCTAAACAAATTAGATACCGAGACATATTGGTTAATGGATTTGTAGATAAAGAGAAAGCAAATGTTTTGTTGGGTTCTAACGTCACTTTAACTAATGGTATCTTTCGATATTATAAGATGAATATCGGAAATATCATTTTTCAAGATGAAGGATTTGCCAATCAATTAGACCTTGACAAGTTATTACAATATCCTATACTACTTAAAGATTCAGGTTATACGGGAAAATCTAAGTCAGGCTTTGGGGAGTATGATTTCCCTAATGGTTGTTATAGACTACCTAGTGTTTTAGAATGTGAAAGGCTTATGACCATTCCAGACGGATACGTTTCAGACGTTCCAAGTGTTTCAAAAACGAATAAGCTTAAAGCTATTGGGCTGGCAATGACTGTTGATGTCATTGCTGGTTTGGTGGCGAATTTAAAATAACAAGTATAAAATGAATTATAGAGAAATTAAATTAGCAAATGGCAAAATTGTAACCCTAGAAAGATTCAAGATGGAATTTATTTACGATGGAATACTTGTAGGCAAGCCAAGTAAAGTTATGAATGATAGAATCATTTCTGATGCTATCAAAAAATTTAATCAAAATAAGGTATTGGTTTTAATAGACGATGCTTATGTTTCAGAGGAATTATTAAAGCCAATTATGTTTACAGCGGAATTTACTTCCCAGCCAATAAATGATAATGAAGGTATTTTTGACGGTTCTTACCTTAATATTATTTGGTTTTCAAATGATTTTAAGACCAGTAGCATTGATAAGATAATTGCTAATTTAAAGTTTGAATACGATAATGAAGCTTTAAATTTTCAATTTTGATTTAGGTAATTTTATAAAAAAATTAAACTAATACAATCCAAAATTGACCATTAGCCTTAATGCGTTTTCAACTATATTTTAAAAATGGGTTTGACTTTAATATTATAGTCAAACCCATTTTTTTTTAAACTTCTGCTTCGCATTTACCACCTTTCTTACAAGTGTGATTACTAACATTATGTCTAGCAGATTCTACACTAGCATAATAACCGTAGCGTATTCCGCAATTTTTACATTTTCCTTCTATTGATGCCATATCTGAAATTATTTTAAGTTTTACTTACTGATTTAAGCTTCTTTAAAAAAAAACATCCTATTTATTTTTTTCTACAACTATAATCT
>CAIRMK010000061.1 GCA_903879645.1 uncultured Bacteroidota bacterium | reverse complement strand
CAGAATCTAATGATAAAAAACGATTTACATTTACACAAACTTGAGTGCCATTTTGTAAAGTTGCTTTGAAAGAACGGTTGTATATCCCTTCTTTCATATTTAATTCACGTCTGTAATTAGATACTTCTTTACATTTTGCCAAATCTAGAACCTCTCCATTGATTTCAATATCAATTCCAATCCAATTTGGGGCGTTTAATACTTTGGCGAAATATTCGGGATATCCATTTTTCCACCAGCCTACTTTGGTTTTATCTGGATAATAAATTCCTGCAATATAACTTCCTTGGAATGTTTCTCCGGAATAATGTTCTTCAAAATTGGCGCGTTGTCCCATAGCACCGTTTCCGATACTAAATAAACTTTCAGACGATTTCACTCTCTCTGCATCAAATCCTTCATCAATGATGGACCAATTGTCTGGTTTTATATAATCTTGGTTCATTTTATTTTTATTTGTTGTTGGTTTCAAGTTTCAGATTATAATTGGGATCTGAAAAATGAAACAAAATTTAATTTATCAAACTTTCAATAAATGAAATGTCAATAAATGTAAAATCTTTAAATATGTATTTAGCTTCGTGTAAGGTTGTAGCATCTCCAATACCTATACTAATCATATTGGCAATGTTTGCTGCCTGAATTCCTGCGACTGAATCTTCAAAAACTATTGAATTTTCATTAGTTGCATTTAGTTTTTTTGCTGCTTGCAAGAAAACTTCTGGGTCTGGTTTTGCGTTTGAAACATCATTTCCATCCACAATGGCATCAAATAAATTTATGATGCCTGTTTTTTCTAAAATAGGTTTAGCATTTTTACTGGCAGAACCTAGTGCTATTAATTGATTTTTATCTTTCAAAAAATGCAAAACAGGAAGTACTCCTGTTAAAATTTCACTTTCATCTATATCAACTAAATAGGATAAATAATCCTCATTTTTTTGGATAAGCCATTTGTCTTTATCTTCTTGAGATGCTTGCACATTTCCAAGTTCTAAAATAATGTCAAGAGAACGAACACGGCTAACTCCTTTTAATTGTTCATTGTGTTCAGGAGTAAATTCGATTCCAAGTTCTTGAGCTAATTTTTGCCATGCTAAAAAATGATATTTAGCAGTATCAACAATTACTCCGTCGAGGTCGAATATAAAAGCTTTTTTTGTCATTTTGATTTTAATTATTCTGTTTTTTCTTTAATTGAGGAAACAGCTAAACCTGCAACAATAAGTGAAATCCCCGCTACTACTATCATTAAAATAGCATTACCTGTAAAAAGACCTTTGTCAGCATTTTCAAAACATTTTACATTGCTTTCGTTATAATGAATTGCTCCTTTATGAACGCCTAATATTATTCCTCCCAAGGCACCTGCTGCAATTTGTGGAATAGTTATTGTTCCGTTGAATAGTCCCATGTAAACTCCCATTTTATTTGCTGGAAGAGAACTTGATAGCATTGCATAAGGAATGGCTAAAATAGCTGCCCAAGCAGTTCCTACACCAATCATTGAAAAGAATAAAATGTATTTGTCATGAAAAAAATACATAGAAATTAAACCAATTCCACCAAAAATTAAAGAATAACTATAGGTTTTTTTACGACCAATCGCTTTTGCAATAGTTGGGATTGATAGTGCAAATAATGCTGCCACAGCACTATAAAAAGCAAATAAAACCCCCGTCCAGTCACCTGCTTCGTTGAATGCTAAAGAATGTGGGTCATTTGCTGCCTCACCCCAAACTTGATTGGCGATGGCTCTAGTTGTGTATACCCACATTAAAAATAAGGCAAACCAAGAAAAAAATTGTACCAATCCCAATTGCCAAAATATTTTTGGTGCAGTTTTAAGCAATACTACTATACTAGTTTTTTCTTTAACTTCTGGGGCATTCAAGTCAATATCGTTGTATTCTGCATGTTCTTTTGGAGCATATTCTTTGGTTCGGAATACTGTCCATAAAACGCTTAATAATAAAATAGTTCCTCCGATATAGAAAGACCAAATTACAGAATCGGCAACTTTTTGACCAGCAGCAGGAACATTTGATACATTAAGTTTGGCTAATATCCAAGGCAATAATGAACCAAAAACAGCTCCAAAATTAATTAAGGCACTTTGTAAAGAATATCCTAAATTTTTCTGATCGTCATTTACCATGTCTCCTACCAAAGCTCGGAAAGGTTGCATAGTTATATTAAAGGAAGTATCCATTAATAATAACATTACAGCGCCAAAGACTAAAGCGGGTAATAAATTAGCAAAATTTCCAGAATTTGGCATAAAAAACATTGCTAAAGCCGAAATTATTGAACCTAGTAAAATAAAAGGAATCCTTCTGCCAAGACGTGTCCAAGTTTTATCACTTGAAAGTCCAATAATTGGCTGAACAACTAAACCTGCAAGAGGTGCAGCTAGCCAAAAGTAATTAATTTTGTCAACATTTGCTCCTAGAGCTTCAAGAATTCTACTAGTGTTTCCATTTTGAAGTGAATATCCAATTTGAACACCTAAAAATCCGAAGCTTAAGTTCCAGATTTGCCAAAAACTTAATTTGGGTTTTTTCATTATCGTAAATTTTATAGATTTTACGATAAGCGGTTTGCTTATCAAAACTTATTTTTATTTTCGAAGTAAAGTATAAGCTTTAATAATTGGCGTAAATATATTAAAAATTTTATATTTATTTATTTTTACAAGAAAAAAGTATTTTTTAAGTCTTATAAAATAGAATCAAATATGAATAATAATTGTAAAATTTACACCGCGATGCACCGCGGATATGTCGGGGATATGTCGGGAGTATTACGGGGATAAATAGGAGCCAGTTATTCTATAAAATAGCTGTTAGTTTCGGGTATTAAAAAAGCGAATTTAAGGTAGCTTAGATGATTTTTATTTATTTTGTCGATTCTCTTTCAACTAATTCGGTTTCAATCACTTCTGTTTTATATTGTTCTTCATATTCTTCTTCCTCAATTTCTAATTTTTCAATAAGCATTTTAGCTGCTTTTTCACCCATTTTCACTCCGTTTTGACTAACTGTTGTAATGGAAGGAGAGGAATACTTGGATATAATTCCATCTGTAAAGCCAATAACGGAAATTTCTTGAGGAACTTTTCTATCTAATCTATTAGCTACTTTTATAGCTGTAACTGCAAAAATTTCATTTACTGCAAAAATGGCGTCTAACTCATTTTTTTTTATAAGATTTTCTACTTGTTCTTCAAAATTATCGGTATCCTCAATTTTTAAAATTAAATTTTCATTTACTTTTAAATCGTTGTTTTTTAATGCTTTTAAGTATCCTTCTGTTCTTAATTTTCCAACGCTAACATAATCAACAGTTGATAATAATGCTATTTTTTTAAATCCTTTATCAATTAAATATTGAGTTGCATTGTAAGCCGCGAGATGATCGTCTATGATTACTTTGTCACAAAGAATGTCGTTGGTAACACGATCGAACATTACTACAGGCATTCCTTGACTGATTACTTCTGTAATGTGATGAAAATCTCTTTTTTGTTGAGTTTCTTTTGACAAAGACATAATAAATCCGTCAATGCTGCCATTGGCCAGCATTTCCATATTTATTACCTCTTTGTCAAAAGATTCATCTGATAGGCAAACGATAACATTATATCCGTTTTCATTTGCAATATGTTCTACGCCGCTAATTACAGTCGCAAAAAAATGGTGTATGATTTCAGGTATGATAATGCAAATAGTTTTTGACTTTCTATTTTTTAAACTTAGGGCAATATTGTTTGGTTTGTAGTTGTACAATTTAGCAAATGCTTGTACCTTTTGGCGAGTGTCTTCACTAATCTCTGTGCTATCTCGCAATGATTTTGAAACAGTAGAAATTGATACATCTAATTCTTTAGCAATTTGTTTTAATGTTACTTTTCTTCTCATGTTAAGAATATGATAAATATTTAATTTTCAATAAAGATATATTTATTTTTTTATAATATCAATTTTAAGGGTAAAAACATAAAATATTGAAAAAGTTTTCAACACGAAAACGTTTTCGGTCTTGTATATATAAGGTCTTATTTTTTTATCCAATAAATTTACATAATTTTAACGTTCGAAGTTAAGTATAAGCAAAAAAACAAATTATTAACCTAAACAAAATGTATGAAAACAATTTACAAAAAGTTGTTATTTTTATTACTCATGCTTCCCTTTAGTGTTTTAGCACAAAACACAGTGGACGGAGTAGTTGTTGATTCGAAAACGAAACAACCATTGCCAGGAGTAAATGTCGTTGTTCAAGGTACTCAAGCGGGTGCTTCAACAGATTTAGATGGTAAATTTAAATTACCTAAAGTTAAAAATGGAGACAAATTAGTCTTCTCGTTTATTGGTTACAAAAATGAAACTGTAACTTTTAACGGTCAAAAATCTTTATCAGTTTCTTTAAGCGAAGAAGCTAACACACTCCAAGAAGTTGTGGTTCAGGTTGGTTACGGTAGTGTTAAGAAAAAAGATGCAACAGGATCGGTTGCAGTGTTGTCTGCAAAAGATTTTAATAAAGGATCTACTGTTACTGCTGAGAATTTATTAAATGGTAGAATAGCTGGTGTTACCGTGAATACTTCAGGTGCTCCAGGTTCTGGTTCTGAGATTAGAATTAGAGGAGGGGCTTCTTTAAATGCTTCTAATGATCCTTTAATTGTTATTGATGGTTTACCTTTGGATAATAATACTGGTACAGGATCAACTTCGTTCTTAGCATCTCTTAATCCAAGTACAATTGAGTCTATTTCTGTATTGAAAGACGCTTCTGCTACTGCAATTTATGGCTCACGTGCTTCTAATGGTGTAATCCTTATTACTACCAAAAAAGGAGGAAAAAATTTAGCGGTTGATTATAATTTTCAATATGGTTCAGGTAAAGTAACCAAAACAGTAGCTGTTTTTGGCGCTGATGAATTTAGAAATATTGTTGCGGCTAATAATCCAAGTTTGCTTCCTAAATTGGGTAATTCTGATACAAATTGGCAAAAAGAAATTTATAGAAGAACTGATTTCGTAGATAATAATGTGTCTTTGAGAGGTAATTTATTTAATGTGGTTCCTTCTCGTTTAACAGTTGGAAATACTTACCAAGAAGGAGCTAGATTAACCAACTCATTTGATAGAACAACTGCTGGAGTTGCTTTAAATCCAACTTTTTTTAAGGATCATTTAAAAATGAGATTGAATGCTAATTATTCTAACGAGAAAAATCGTTTTGCAGATGCTGTAGAAGGTAATGCAATTAGCTATGATCCAACACAACCAGTTTATGATGCTACCTCTATTTATGGTGGTTTCCATGAGTATTATAATACTGCAAATGGACAATTAATTAGTCAAACTCCAAGAAATCCTGTTGCTCAATTATTACAAACATACAATATAGGTGAGTATAACAGAATTTTTGGAAATTTTGAAGTTGATTATAAGTTGCATTTCTTTCCTGCAATTAGAGCCGTTGTAAATGCAGGTTTTGATCAAGGTTATGGAGTGAGCAGTAGAAGAGTAGGATTAGATGCGGCTTCAGCTGGACAAAACAATAATATTCCTTACGGAACTAATGAATACAATACTTCAAATAAAAAGAATAAATTATTAGATGCTTATTTGGTGTATAATAAAACTTTTGGTAAAACTGTTTTTGATGCTACTGCAGGTTATTCTTATCAAAAATTTGAAAGTGGCACATATGTTTCAGGAAATGTTATGGATCCTAATTTACCAACAACAGGAGTTGGAGGTTATCCACAAACACGTTTTAAAACACCAGTTGTGCTTATAGGTTTCTTTGGTAAAACTAATTTTAACTATGAAGATAAATATTTATTGTCATTAACATACAGAAGAGATGGTTCTTCTAGATTTGCAAAAGAAAACCGTTTTGGAAATTTTCCTGCAGTAGGTTTTGCTTGGAAAGTAAATAAAGATTTCTTCAAAGAAAATAAAACCATTTCAGATTTAAAACTACGTTTAGGTTGGGGGGTTACTGGTCAACAAGATTTAGGACAAGATAATGGAACTGTTTATATGCAGAATTATGTAACAGGTTCAGGTTCTTCTCAATATACTTTTGGAAGCACAGCTATTCCTATTGCTGTATCAACAGCTTATAATCCTGCTATCAAATGGGAGCAAACCTCTACTTTTAATGCGGGTATTGATTATGGATTCTTTAAAAACAGAATTACAGGTGGTGTTGACGTGTTTTATAAAAACTCTAAAGATTTATTAGTTTATGGACCGGTTGCAGACGGAAGTAATTTTTCAAATGCAGTTTATCAAAATGTAGGAAGTTTTACTACTAAGGGCGTTGAATTTAATGTAAATGCTGAAGTTGTAAAATCTAATAATTTTAATTGGAATGTAAATTTTAATGCTACTCATTTTGACAGAAGAATAACAGATTTAATTAATAATGCTGACATGTTAGTAGGTGGTAATGTTGCTGGAACTGGAACTCAAGCTCAAGTTTTTAGTCAAGGATATGCTCCTTTTTCATTTTTACTTTACAAACAATTGTATGATACTGCTGGAAAACCAATTGAAGGTGCTTATGCTGACTTGAATGGAGATGGTATTATTAATTCTAAAGACAGATATATTTATAAAAATGGTGATCCAAAAGTAACTTTAGGTTTCGGGTCTAATATGAATTATAAAAATCTTGATTTTTCATTTACTTTAAGATCTAATATTGGAAATAGAGTATTTAATGCTGTTAATGCTAGTAGAGCACAATATCAACAATTAAATACTGGTAATGCTGCAGGAAATGTTCCAACAGCTGTTCTTAATACAGGATTTACAACTACTTCTAATGTTGTTTTATCTGATTTGTATGTAGAAAATGCTTCTTTCTTAAAAATGGATAATATTACTTTGGGATATAGTTTCCCAAAATGGTTAGAAGGTAAAGCTTCTTTAAGACTTTTTGCTGGATGTCAAAATGTATTTACAATTACGAAATACAGCGGTTTAGATCCTGAAGTTACAGGTGGTATTGATAATACTATTTATCCAAGACAACGTCAGTTTTTGTTTGGAGCTAACGTAAAATTTTAATATAAAAAAATTATGAAAAAAATAAATTTAATTTTATCACTTATTTTATTAGTAGGACTTCAGTCTTGTACTAAAGATATGGATGTGGTTTCTAAAGATCCAACGGTAAATTCTGAAGATGTGTTGTTTTCTACTCCTGCGGGTTATAAGCAAGCATTAGCTGGTGTTTATGGTAATTTATCATTAACCGGAACAGGGGATGCAGGTTCATCTTTCTTATCTGGTATAGATGCAGGAACTAGTCAGTTTGGTAGATGTTTGTGGTATTTACAAGATTTAACTACAGACGAAGCAATTTGGAGTTATGAAAATGACGGTGGTGTTGCAGATTTGCAAAGAAATATTTGGACTTCTAGTAATCCAATTTTATTAGGGATGTACAGTAGAACAATGGGAGAAGTTGCATTTGCTAACGACTTTTTAAAACAATCTACTCCTGAAAAATTAAGCTCTAGAGGAATTACTAATTCATCTGATATTGCCAACATCAATCTGTATAGACAAGAAGTAAGAGTTTTAAGAGCTTATGCTTATTATACTATGATGGACTTGTTTGGGAAAGCTGCTATGTATACTGAGAATGATGCAGTAAACGTTTCTGGTCCTGAATATAGTAGAGCTCAATTGTTTTCATTTGTAGAAAGTGAATTGACTGCAGTTATTCCAGATTTGAAAGCCGCTAGAACAAATGAGTATGGTAGAGTTGATCAAGCTGTTGCTCAAATGATTTTGGCTAAAATGTATTTGAATGCTGAAGTTTATATTGGGACTCCAAAATATTCAGAATGTATGACACAATGTAATAATGTTATTGCAGGAGGTTATACTTTGAATACTAATTATTTGAATAATTTTACAGCAGATAATGATATTTCACCTGAAATGATTTTTACGCTTCAATCCGATGGTCATGTTACTCAAAACTATGGAGCAACAACAGTTATCATCAACGGAGAAGTTGGTTCTCTTGAAAACAATGGTTCAGCACTTGGTGTTGGAGGTTGGGGAGGCGCTTTGAGACTTAGAAAACAATTTGTTCAAAAATTTGATGGGCCTGAATTTGCAACTGATACTAGAAGAACTATTTTTTCTGGGTCAAGATCAATTGATATAACAACTATTTCTACTCAATCTCAAGGTTATATATTATCGAAATACTCTAACAAAACTTCTATGGGTGTTGCAGGAACTAATTCAACTTTTGTTGATACAGATTTCCCATTGTTTAGACTTGGAGACGTATATCTTATGTATGCAGAAGCACAAATGAGAAGAGACGGAGCAACAAATACAAGTTTAACTCCAAATGCGGATGCTACTTCTTTAGGGTATATCAATGCATTAAGAACTAGAGCTAATGGAGCTTCAGTAGCTTCTGCTAATTTAGCATTTATATTAGATGAAAGAGCTAGAGAATTACATTGGGAAGGACAAAGAAGACAAGATTTGATTCGTTTTGGAAAATACACAACAGGTTATAACTGGGCTTGGAAAGGTAACAGTTTGAATGGAACTTCTATTTCTGACAATTTAAAATTGTTTCCAGTTCCTGATAATTCACTTAAATCAAACCTTAATTTAACCCAAAACCCTGGGTATTAAGAAATAATTTTATATATAAATAATTATGAAAAACTCAATTAAAATTTTAATAGCTTTTATAGGTCTTATATCATTGTCTTGTACAAATGATGTTCAAGATACAGGAGCTGTTACTGCTGATTCAAGTTTAAAGTTGCTTGCGCCTACGTCAAGTTTTAACCTTGTTCTTGACGGAGCTAAATTAAGTAATATAGCTACCACTTTTGTATGGAATGATCCTGCAAATCCAACGGGTACTACTGTTACTTATACTATTGAAGCTGCTGTAGCTGGAACTAATTTTGCTGCACCAATTGCCTTAGGTACTACAACGGATCACTTTTTGGATGTTACTGTTGGTAATTTAGACACTACCGCCAAAGCTTTAGGTTTAGCACCTCTTGTTGAAGGTCAAATGGATGTTCATATCAAATGTTCAACAGGAACTTCTAATTTTTATACTTTAAAAGTTACACCATATCAACCAAAATGGAGTATTATTGGCGATGCTACTGCTGGAGGATGGTCAACAGACACTAATATGATTTTTAATCCAACATCAGGTATTTATTCAATTACCGTGCCTTTAGTTGTTGGTTCATTTAAATTTAGATTGGATGGTTCTTGGAATACTAATTATGGGGATGATGGTAATAATTTATCATTAGATGCTGGTGGAGCTAATATTCCAATTGCAACTGCTGGTACTTATACTATTGTTTTTAATTTAGCTACTCATACCTATACTATTACTCCAGTTGCAAACGTTTGGGGTATTATTGGTGATGCTGCTATTGATTGGTCTACAGATGTATTAATGGATTATAATTCTACAACTAATAAGTATTCTTTAGTAGTTAAATTGAAAAGTCCTGGTTCATTCAAATTTAGATTAAATCATGATTGGGGAACAAATTATGGTGATGATGGTAACAACTTGACACTAGATAATGGAGGTGCTAATATTTCTGTTGCAAATGCGGGTACTTATTATATCGTTGCAGATTTTACAGGATTGACCTATACAATTACACAATTATAATTTAAAAAGATATAAAAAATGAAAAATATAATTAGATTTCTAATTGCTTTGGTAAGTATCTCTACCGCCATCTCTTGTACAGATGATGTTAAAAATAGAGACGCAGTATCAGCAAATACGGCTCCAACTTTAAAGTCGCCTACGAGTTTGACTGTAGTGCTTGATAAAAATAACCCAAATGATCTTGCTACTACTGTAGTTTGGGATTATGCAGCCTATAACGGAACGGCTACGGTTATAAATTATAATATTGAATTTGCTGCAGCAGGGACTAATTTTGCGTCACCAACAACTATAGCTACAACTACAAATAAATACCAAAATTTTAGTGTAGACGAATTAAATACGGCTGCATTAAATGCTGGGTTTGCTCCATTTGTAGCAAGCGCAATTGATGTTCGTATTAAAGCGACTGTTGGAACTACAGGAAGTATTCCACAAACTTCAAATTTTTATACCATAACATTAACTCCATATCCGGCTTGGCCTAATTGGGGAATTATTGGTGATGCTACTCCAACTGGTTGGGGTACAGACACAAATATGGATTATAATTTAAGCACACATTTATATTCTATTACTATCCACATGACTGCAGGTGGAGGTTATAAATTTAGATTAGATGATGGATGGGCTGTAAATTTTGGAGATGATGGTAATGATTTGTCATTAGATCCTAATGGAGCTAATATTCCAATTTCTGTGACAGGAGATTATAAAATTGTAGCTAATTTTAGCTCAGTTGATTTGCCTGGTATGGCAGCAAAACATTATTCAGTTACTTTGCAATAAAGTTGAAAAGTTAAAATAAAAAAAGGCTATTCTTTTGAATAGCCTTTTTACCTAAATAAAGAATATGCTATGAAAAAAATACTTTCTTCTCTTTTACTTTTAGTTTTTTCAATAAGTTTTGCTCAGGTGTCTTGGCAAGGTGGTGTAAATCCAGACCAAACCACAACTTCAAATCCAACTATACTTTTTGATAAAGCTGGGACTCCTTTGGCAACCTATACTGGAATAATTTATGCACATACAGGAGTTACACTTAACGGTACAGCTTGGCAAAATGTAATAGGTACTTGGGGTAATGATACTACACAACCAGCATTAACATTGGTTTCGGGTACTGTTTATAAGTTGGATTTGACACCAACAATAATGCAAAAATATTCTGTTACCTCTGGGTCCATTACAAAAATAAATATTGTTTTTAGAAATGCATTGGGTACAGCCCAATCTGCCGATTTAACACTTGATGTAGGTGCTTTTCAATCGACATTAGTGACACCAGCTGAAAATAGTACTACTATTTTAAGTAGTGGTAGCAATTTGGCAATTTCAGCTAATAATACTAATGGTACTGCTAGTTATAATTTGTTAGCTAATGGTGTTAGTATTAGTACTGCATCCGGAACAACTTTTAGTTATACTGATTCTAATATTCTTGCCAATAGAACTTATGAGTTAGATATTACTCAAGGGATTACTACTTTTAAAAAGTTTTTTAATGTAATTATAGTCCCAACTGCTGTTAATCAAGCTATGGCAACAGGACTTGAAGATGGAATAACCTATAATACCTCTGATACTTCAAAGGCTACACTTGTTTTGACTGCACCTGGAAAAGATTTTGTGTATGTTGCAGGAAGTTTTAACAATTGGATGCCAGATGGTAATTATGCGATGAAAAAAGATCCTTCTACAGGGAAATTTTGGTTAGAACTTTCAGGTTTAGTTAGCGGAGCAATTAATACTTTTCAGTATTGGGTAGTTGATCAAACACCAACAACAAATTCTCAAGCTGTTATAAAAGTAGCAGATCCATTTTCTACTTTAGTACTTTCTCCTTATGATGATCCTTATATTCCTGCCGCTAGTTATCCGAATATGCCTGTCTATCCAGCTGGGCAACAATTTGAAGTAACGGTATTGCAAACAGGTCAAACTCCCTATAATTGGAGTAGTGCTACTACAGGTTTTATTAAACCTAGTAAAGATAATTTAGTAGTTTATGAAGTTTTGGTTCGTGATTTTGATGCTACTAGAACGTTTCAAGATTTGATTAATAGAATGAGTTATTTTGTTAATCTTAAAATCAATGCTATTGAATTAATGCCAGTAATGGAATTCGAAGGAGATGAAGGTTGGGGTTATAACCCTGCTTTTCACATGGCGTTGGATAAATATTATGGCCCAAAAGCTAAATTACAAGAATTGATAGATTTGTGTCACCAAAATGGTATTGCCGTTATTCTTGATATAGCATTTAATCATGCTTTTGGAAGATGTCCATTAGTTAGAATGTGGCAAAATGACCCAACTAACTCTGGTTACGGTGCACCAGCTACTGACAATCCCTATTTCAATACCGTTGCTAAACACAGTTACGGAGTAGGTAATGATTTTAATCATTCTTCTGCCTATACTAAATATTTTGTAAAAAGAACAATTAAACAGTGGACTCAAGAATTTAAAATAGACGGTTTCCGTTGGGATTTAACCAAAGGTTTTACTCAAGCATGTTCAGCTGGTGACGATACTTGCACTAATGCATATCAAGCAGACAGAGTTGCAATTTTAAAAGATTATGCTGATTATGAATGGTCATTAGATCCTTATCAATATGTTATTTTTGAGCATTTAGGAATTGATAGTGAAGAACAACAATGGGCTAATTATAGAATTTCAGAAACTCCAAGTAAAGGAGTTATGATGTGGAAAGAAGAAACTTATCCGTATACTCAATTAATAGAAGGTTATGCAACAGGTGCTGATATCTCTGGTATTGGTGCTGATGCACATGGATTTACGGCCAAAAGAGCTATGGGTTATCCAGAAAGTCACGATAAGGAAAGATTAGTGTATTCTGCAATAACTTATGGTAATGGTAGTGGTTCTAGTCCTATTCCAGGTAATTTGAACACATCATTATTCAGAATGTCTGCTATTGGTGCAACAAGTTTATTGGTTCCTGGTCCAAAAATGATTTGGGATTTTGCTGATCTTGGTATGAACTATTCAATTTTTACTTGTACCGATGGTACTGTTAATACTGACGTAGATGCTACTGCAGGTGATTGTAAATTGGCTACCAAACCACAACCACAATGGACTAACAATTGGTTAGGGGTTACTCAAAGAGTAAAAATATACAATGATTGGTCGAAAATGATTAATATGAAAAGAAATAATGCTGTTTTTAATGGTAGTTATGCTATTAGTCCAATTTCAACAAATGCTCTTCTACAAAGAATTTATGTATATGATAATACACTACCAACCACTCAACTTAAAAATGTAGTTATATTAGCTAATTTCAGTACTAGTTCAACTTCAATTGAGCCTAATTTTCCTTATACTGGAACATGGGTAAACTTAATGGATAGTACTACAATTAATGTTACTAGTACAACTACTAATCCAATTACTATTGAAGCTGGGGGTTATAGAATTTATGGTAATCAAGCCGCTTTAACAACTGAAGTATTCAATCCTTTGGAGATGATTTCATTGTTTCCAAATCCAACGATGGATAATTTTTCATTGAATGGAAGTTTTGAAAAAGTTCAAGTATATTCTATAACTGGACAATTAGTTAAAGTATACAATAATACGAATGAAGATTATCAATATTCAGTTTCTGATTTGAATAGAGGAATATATTTAGTTAAAGTTATCGATGCAAATAATCGTGAAAAAACAATGAGATTAATCAAGCAATAATTTTTTGAGTTAGTTTTAAAATACATTGCTAAAAGACCTTTCATAATTCTGAAAGGTCTTTTTTATTCGGCTAATTTGTCATAAATTTGCACCTTAAAAGATTGATAATAAATGAGAAAATCCCTTATAAAATCATTTAAAATCTTTGGAATAACAATCGCTATCATTTTACTTATGATGTTTTTGTTTCCAATTGTTTTTCCTGGTAAAATAGAAAAAGAAGTTAAAGAATTTGCTAATCATAAATTGAGAGGCGAATTAAATTTCAAAGAAGCTAATTTGTCTTTTTTTAAACACTTTCCATCTCTTACACTTTCTTTAAATAAATTTTCTCTTAAAGGTTCTGCACCATTTGCAAATGAAACGTTAGTTTCTGCTGATGAAATTGCTTTTGGAATTAATTTGAAAAGTTTAATTTTTGATAAAGCAGTAACAATTGATAAAATATTCCTTTCTGATGCTTTGATGAATGTTAAAGTAAATGAGAAAGGGGAAGCTAATTACAATGTTTATGTTTCAGATTCAAAAGCAACAACACCAAAGGATACTTCTTCTACAGGATTGAGACTGGACAAAATTGCTATTAAAAACTCTCATTTGATTTATAATGATAAATCAACTAAGATTTTGGTTGATGCTATTGGCTTCAATTACATCGGAAAAGGGGATTTAAATAAAGCTATTTTTGATTTAGATACCGAAGCAATAATCGATAATTTTAATTTTAATTTTGGGGGAGAACAATATTTAAAAAATAAAAAAATTGATGCTAATCTTATTACTAAAATAAACACTAATTCCCTTGATTTTATATTTCAACAGAATGATTTAAAAATTAATAAGCTTCCTATTGAATTTAAAGGAAAACTAGATTTCCTGAAAAATGGATATGATTTAGATTTCAAAGTACAATCACAAAACAGTTTACTTAATGATTTTTTTACTGCTATGCCACCAAGTTATGTTACATGGCTTGAAAAAACTAAAGTAAAAGGAACTACCGATTTGTTGATGACTTTAAAAGGGAAATACATTGCTTCCACAAATGAAAAACCAGATTTAGGTTTCAGTATGAAGATTAGAAATGGAGAGATTAATTATAAAAATTCTAAAATTCCTGCTACCAATGTTTTTCTAAATTTTGATACTAAATTACCTGCGCTTGACACAGAAAAACTGCAAGTAAATGTTGATTCCTTGTTCTTTAATGTTGGGAAGGATTATGTAAAAGCAATTGTTAAATCAAAAGGACTTTCTAAACCAGTAATTAATGCTAAAATCAAATCAGCAATTGATTTAGGAAAATTGGATAAAGCAGTTGGATTGGAAAACATGGATTTAAAAGGTATTTTAAAACTTGATGTTTCCGCTGATGGCGTATATGATAAAAAGAACAATATAATCCCAAAAACTAGAGGGAAAGTGGATTTTAAAAATGGTTATATTAAAACAAAATATTATCCAAACCCTATTACTAATATAAATGTTCTTGCTTCTGTAGATGATGTTTCTGGAAACATGAAAGATTTTAAAATAGTCTTAGCTCCAGCGTCATTTTATTTTGAAGGAAGTCCTATTTCAGTTACTGCCAATCTTGAAAATTTAGAAAATGTAAAATATGATATCAAAGCGAAAGGAGAACTTGATTTAGCTAAAATATATAAAGTTTTTTCTAAAAAAGGATTGGATATTCAAGGATATATTAAAGCCGACGTTGCTTTTCAAGGGACGCAAGCAGATGCCATGAAAGGCAATTATAAAAATTTGAATAACAAAGGAACATTAATCCTTAAAAATATTAGTACTACCTCAGAATTTCTTCCTAAACCATTTTTGATTAGAGAAGGTGAATTTACTTTCAATCAAGATAAGATGACTTTCAATAATTTTTCAGCTACTTATGGTCAATCAGATTTTAAGATGAATGGCTATATGCAGAATGTAATTGATTTTGTGTTATCTAAAAATGGTGTTTTAAAAGGGAATTTCAATTTGGATGCTGGCTATATTAATGTTGATGAGTTTATGGCTAATTCTGCCAAAAACCAAGCTGCTGCCAATGTTGTTTCAGGTACAATTCCTGTTGCATCAACGCCTATGGCTGCTGCACCAACCGGTGTTGTTGTAATTCCTTCCAATTTTGATTTGCAATTCAATTGTAACGCACAAAAAGTAGATTTTGATGAATTGAAAATCCAAAATCTAAAGGGAAATGTAGTTATTAAAAATGGTAAGTTGATGCTCAACAAATCTGGATTTGATATTATTGGCTCGAATGTAAATATGGATATTGTTTATGGAAGCGAAGCTACCGATAGAGCCTTTTTTGATTTCAAAGTACTGGCTAAAGAATTTGATGTAAAACGTGCCTATAATGAAATTAAAATGTTTCGTGAAATGGCATCGGCTGCTGAAAATGCTTCCGGAATTGTCTCTTTAGATTATAAAGTGGCAGGTAAATTGAATGCTGGTATGCAACCTATTTATCCCTCATTAAAAGGAGGCGGAGTACTTTCTGTTAAAGATGTAAAAATGAAAGGGTTTAAAATGTTTGGTGCTGTTAGTAAAAAAACAGGAAGAGATGCTATAAAAAATCCAAATCTATCGGAAGTTGATATAAAGACTACTATTAAAAACAACATCATCACAATTGAAAGGTTTAAATTTAAAGTGGCTGGATTCCGTCCTAGAATTGAAGGAACTACGAGTTTTGATGGCGGATTGAATATTAAGATGCGCTTGGGATTACCACCATTAGGAATCATGGGTATACCACTAACTATAACAGGAACAAAAGATAATCCGAAAGTAAAAATCGGTAGACAATCGGAAGACCTAAAAGAAACAGAATATACTGAACCCACAAACACTCCA
This sequence comes from uncultured Bacteroidota bacterium, assembly GCA_903879645.1. Taxonomy (GTDB): domain Bacteria; phylum Bacteroidota; class Bacteroidia; order Flavobacteriales; family Flavobacteriaceae; genus Flavobacterium. The sequence goes on along the minus strand of CAIRMK010000061.1, from coordinate 4,568 downwards.
GCGCCTGCCACCACAAAACCATAAAACAATATAGGGTAATAGGAAATTAATGCTTTATTGTTTGAAAGAATACAACTATTACTATTTCAATCAATAGTACTAAATTGTAGAAAACATTAGACAATAAAGTATTTTCCAAGCTAAACTATTTGTTATAGTTTTATACAGTAAATAACTAGATACAATTTTATACCTTAAACTAAATTAATTATGAAAATGAAATTATTATTGATAGCAATTTTTCTACTAAGTTTTCAAAACTTTTTTGCTCAAGATGCTACGCAAACTCAAGTTTTAGATTCTGCAAAATCTAAAAACATTACATTGGAAAAACAAAGATTGGAACAACAATTGAAAGATGATAAACAAGCTTTAAAAAGACAAGAAGAAGCCCAAGATAAAATAAACGAAGCCGCTAGAGAAGCTGCTAGAGCTGAAAAAGAAGCAAAAAAAGCAGAACGAAAAGCAGAGAAAGAGCAAGACAGAATTGAAAAAGAACAAAGACGAATTGAAGAAGCGCAAGAGGATATAGAAAAACATCAAAAAAGAGTAGAAAAGGAACAGAAAGAATTTGATAAAATGCAGACCAAATTCGAAAGAAAGAAATCGAAAGGGAAGCTTTCTCCGGTAGAAATAGAAGAAGGAAATGTTGACATCGCTAAACAACAATTGAAAATTAAAGAGGCTGAAGAAGATTTAGACAAAGCTCAAAAAAAATTAAATAAATTACGAATAGATTAGGCTAAAAAAAAGCTCCAAAGTTGAAATACTTTGGAGCTTTTTTTATGATTAAGATAAATGGAATTACGATTTTACCGCTTTCTCTTTTTTTACTTTTGAAGTCAATTCTTTTTTTCCACTACCTGATTGTAAATCATCTAAAACATGTAGCGCTTCTTCTACGTAGATGTCTTTAGCTAGGCTTTCGTGCCATCTGTCACGTTTTTCTTTTAAAGTTACATCAGCCTTCATTTGATCTTCTTCATATTGAAGTGATTTGAATTTTAGATTATTGGTATAATCCGCAATTGATTTGTATTTTTTGCTAGTGTCTTCAAGTTGTTTTTGTTCTTGTTTGAATTTATCCATTTGCAAACTATACACATTTTCTTTGTTTCTAGCTTCTCTCCATTTTGCATTTTCATCAATCAGTTTCAATTGTGGATTGTTTTCTAACCGCTTTTTGCTGTTAGCAATGGCGGTACTGAAATTATTTTGTTTATCCCAAACTTTATAATCAGCAGCATCTATTTTATCCCATGGCATCGCGTTGTCTACATCACGTTCTCCCATTTTTAAATACGCATAACTATCAGGCATTACAATATCACTTTTCACACCTTCTAATTGTGTTGATCCTCCATTAATTCTATAGAATTTTTGAGTAGTAGTTTTTAAAGCTCCTAAGTCACCCAAGGTATTTCCTCTTACAAATTGATTCAAATCAATAACATTTTGAACCGTTCCTTTACCATAGGTTTGTTTGCTTCCAATAATAACGGCACGTTTGTAATCTTGCATAGCCGCAGCTAAAATTTCTGATGCAGAAGCTGAAAACTCATTAGTCATGATTACTAAAGGACCATCCCATTCAACTTTTGGATCTTTATCATAAAGCACTTCTTTTTTTCCTGCAGCCGATTTTATTTGTACAATTGGTCCTTGTTCAATAAACAAACCACCGATGTCTACTACAGTTTTTAAAGAACCACCTCCGTTATCTCTAACATCCATAATGATTCCTTGTACGTTTTCTTTTTTCAAACGTTCCACTTCAATAGCAATATCTTTTCCAGCATCGCGACTGTCTTTATTTTCAAAATCAATATAGAATTTAGGCAAATAAATAATACCATATTTCATTCCATTCTTTTCAACAATACTAGATTTTGCATACGTTTCTTCTATTTCAACTTCATCTCTAATGATTGAAATAACTTTTATAGAACCATCTGTTTTTTTAACAGTCAGTCTCACTTCCGTTCCTTTTGGACCTTTGATTTTTTTAACCACATCATCCAATCGCATACCGACTACATCAACGGGTTCATTATCTCCTTGCGCTACTTTTAATACAACATCACCAGCTTCCAATTCTTTTTCTCGCCAAGCAGGTCCTCCTGAAATCAACTCTGTGATTTCTGTCAAATCATTTTTCTTTTGAAGACGAGCACCAATTCCTTCTAATTTACCACTCATACTTACGTCAAAACGTTCTTTTTCATCCGGAGCAAAATAAGAAGTATGTGGGTCAAAACGAGACGCAATAGCATTTACAAAAACCGAAAACCAATCTTCTCTATTTAATTCTTTTAATATAAAATTAAAATTATCATCAAGAGATTTTAAACTTGAAGCTCTGGTTTCTTTTTCTAATTGAGCATACGTTTTCGGACTTAACGTATCACTTTTTGCAAGACTAGCATTAAATTTAGCTTCCAATTCAGGAGTAAATTTGTCTCCCATTTTCAATTTATAATCTTTTAATTTTTCACCAGGAGTTTTCAATTTATTTTTTTGAAGATCATCTTGTAGTTTTTGTTTTTCAACTAAAGAAGCTAATGTTGATAATTTTACTTGTTTTCTCCAACGTTCTTTTAGTTCATCAATATTTTTACAATATGGTGCTTTTTCATAATTTGTATTGATTTCTTCATTTACATTATAATCAATAGGTTTATCCAAAGCCAGTTTGTAATAACTTCTACATTCTTTCATTCTTTGTACCATACGATTGTAGGTCAAATCAAAGAAAGTAAGGTCTTTGGCTTTAATTTCATCATCAATTAAAGTTTCATATTTTGAAAACTCATCCATATCCGATTGCAAAAAGAATCGTTTTGATGGGTCTAAGGCCGTGATGTAATCTTTATAAATTCCTTTAGAAAAATTATCATCAATTGCTGCAGGATTATAATGTCCTTTATCAATTACATAAGTAAGTAACTCAAGCAATAGTTTATCTTTTTCAGGATCATTTTTATCTTTTGGAATAAAACTCCAAAGACCAACAGAAAGAGCTAGTACTAGAAGTACAATTTTATAATGTCTTTTCATAAATAGAATTATTGTATTCATTAATTTTTGACTAAAATACATAAAAAACCATACCACAAAATAGTTCCTGCGTATAATTTTTTGTTAAAAACAGAACCTTGGTTCAAAGTTATCTAATTTGTAACGGAATAAGTCTCAAAATAATTACTTTTGTTACACTAATACAAAATTCAAAATGTCAAAGAAACCTTTAATTCTTATTACCAATGACGATGGTATTTCTGCTCCAGGAATTCGCGCTTTAATTGCTGTTATGAGTGAATTAGGCGAAGTTGTTGTTGTAGCTCCCGATAGTCCTCAAAGTGCTATGGGACATGCTATCACTATAAATAATACATTGCATTTGGATAAAGTTTCTGCCGATAATGCCATCATAAAAGAATACAGTTGTTCTGGAACTCCTGTTGATTGTGTAAAAATGGCAGTCAATGAAGTATTGAAAAGAAAACCCGATTTGTGTGTTTCTGGCATCAATCATGGTTCTAATTCTTCCATTAATGTCATTTATTCTGGTACGATGAGTGCTGCAGTAGAAGCAGGAATTGAAGGAATCCCTGCTATAGGATTTTCCTTATTAGATTATAATTGGAATGCCGATTTTGAACCAATCAAACCTTTTATAAAAACCATTGCTGCACAAGTTTTAGAAAATGGATTGCCCGACGGAACTATTTTAAATGTAAACTTTCCGAAGTTGAAAACCAATGAAATCAAAGGAATCAAAATATGCCGTCAAGCCAAAGCCATGTGGCAGGAAAAATTTGATAAGAGAGTTACTCCTTTTGGAAGAGAATATTATTGGCTAACGGGCGAATTTGTAAATTTAGACAAAGGTGAAGACACTGACGAATGGGCATTAGCGCATCATTATATTTCCATTGTTCCTGTTCAGTTTGATTTAACGGCGCATCATGCTATACAAACATTAAATACTTGGGAGTTTTAATAGACGATATTAAATTTTAGATATTAAATTTTAAATATAATGAAAAAAACAGATTTGCTTATTGGCTTTTTAATTGGAATTGTTGCCGATATTCTTGGGACTTATGTTATCCTTATTTCTTTAACAAAATACCATACGTTAAATGATCTTCAATTGATAAGACAAGAAGGCATTATTGGCAAAGTGATGACTCTTGGTGCTATTTTGAATTTAATAGTGTTCTTTATTTTACTTCATTATAAAAAGGAATTAATGGCACGAGGAATTGTTTTAGCAACTATTGTTTTAGCGTTACTTACATTGTTTATGTAAATATATTTTCAACATTAAACATAAACTCAAAGGTGATTAAACGTAAAATTATATTTTTTTCATTGATTGCAATTTCAGTAGTAGGGATTTTAGTTTCTGTGGGCTGCTGTACTTCAGAGGCTTGTTCTTGGATTGGTTCATTTTCTACTTTTGCGGGTGTGCCTAATCTAGTATCTGTTTCATTTTTAAATACATCCTTTGATTTGGCTATATTGTTTGTTTCTTTATCTAATTGTTCTATTTTGGCATCATT
>CAIRMK010000060.1 GCA_903879645.1 uncultured Bacteroidota bacterium | reverse complement strand
TTTTTGCAGGTACCTGCAAAATTGAAGCCTATTTCCGATGACATTTTAGGTACAAAATTTGATTTAATTCTGTTGAGCTATCAAGTTTGGTATTTGTCGCCGTCCATTCCCATAAATTCATTTTTGAAAAGTCAAGAAGCAAAGCAACTTCTTGAGCATACGTCAGTAGTAACCATTAGTGGTTCTAGAAATATGTGGGTTATGGCCCAAGAAAAAATAAAAGTACTGTTATTGCAAAATAATGCGCAATTAAAAGGTAATATTGCTTTAGTTGATAGAGTCGGAAATTTGATTAGTGTTATCACTATTGTAGAATGGATGTTTTCTGGCGTTAAAAAAAAATATCTTGGAATTTTTCCTTTGCCTGGAGTTTCAGATAAAGATATCGCTGACTCCTCTAAATTTGGAGAAGAAATTAAAAATTGTCTTTTGAGTGAGAATTTAGACGTTTTGCAGTCAAAATTATTAGAAAATGATGCTGTAAAAATAAGTTCTTACTTGGTAACCGTGGATAAAACCGCGAACAAAATCTTTAATAAATGGTCTAATTTTATCAATACCAAAAAAAACACAAGAAAAACATGGCTAAAAATATTTAATATATATTTGTGGCTAGCGATTTGGCTAGTATCACCAATAGTGTATATATTGCATCTACTTTTTTACCCCTTTAAAATTAATAAAATAAAGAAAGAAATTCAGTACTATAAAGGTATAGAATACAAAATATAATTATGTTCGAAGTCTATATAACAAAAGCAGGAAAGTATTTGCCAAATAATTCGATATCAAATGATGAAATGGAAAGTTATTTGGGGCTTATTAATGATGCCGCTTCAAAAGCTAGAAGGTTAATATTGCGCAATAATGGGATTACATCTCGTTATTACGCCTTGGATAAAAATGGAAACCCAACACATACCAATGCTCAAATGGCTAATTTGGCTATAGAGAAATTATATGATGAAAGTTTTACCAAAAATGATGTGGAATTACTATCCTGTGGGACTTCCACTCCAGATTTGATGTTGCCTTCTCATGCTGCTATGGTTCATGGATTGATGAATAATAGGTCTGTAGAGTTGAATTCTTCTTCGGGCGTATGTTGTTCCGGTATGAATGCTTTAAAGTTTGCCTATTTATCTATAAAGTCTGGGAATACGTCTAATGCAGTTTGTTCCGCCTCTGAAAGACCCTCGTCGTGGATGATTGCTGATAAATATGAAAATGAAGTTATCAATCTTAAAAAGATAGAAGAACAACCCATTATTGCCTTTAAAAAGGATTTTCTACGTTGGATGTTGTCCGATGGAGCGGGCGCTTTCTTATTGGAAAACAAGCCAAAAGGTGAGATTTCTTTAAAAATTGAATGGATGGAGGCATTTTCTTATGCCCATGAAATAGAGACTTGCATGTATGCCGGAGGGGACAAAATGGAAGATGGAAGTATAAAGCCTTGGAGTGATTTTAAATCTAGTGAATGGCTTACAGAATCGGTTTTTGCTATAAAACAAGATGTAAAACTTCTAGATCAGCATATTCTTGTCAAAGGGTCGGAAAGTATGAAATTGGCACTTGAGAAAAACAAGGTTCATTCTGATGAAATTGACTATTTTTTACCCCACGTTTCCTCGCATTATTTTGTTAATGGACTTCATAAATCGTTAGCAGAAAAAGGAATGGATATTCCGAAGGAAAAATGGTTTATGAATTTAAAAAATATTGGCAATATAGGAGCAGCATCCATTTATTTGATGTTAGAAGAATTACTGTATTCTGGAAAACTAAAGAAAGGGAATAAAATACTTTTATCAGTTCCGGAGAGTGGAAGGTTTTCGTACTCCTATGCTTATTTGACCGTTTGTTAATTATGATGAATTCAAATATTTTTCCGATTTTAGACAAAGATTTTGTTGCCCAACTTATTCCACAGAAATTTCCTTTCGTGATGGTAGATAAATTGTTGGCATTTTCTGAAAATGAAATCACAGCTGGATTAACGGTACCTTTAGAAAATATTTTTGTTTCGGATGCTACTTTTCAAGAATCGGGTTTAATTGAACATATGGCACAATCCGTAGCGTTATATACGGGGTATCAGTTTTATTTGAAGCAAGAGCCTGCGCCAACTGGCTATATAGGTTCTATAAAATCAATAGAAATTGTGCGATTACCTCAATTGGGTGATGCAATAGAAACCACTGTGAATGTACTTCAAGAATTTATGGGTGTTACTTTAGTAGAAATATCTTCTAAAATTAACACTATAGAAATTGCTCGTGGCCAAATGAAAACGGTTTTAGTTAGTTAAATTATAAATGCAGCAGTTTAATAATACTATAGCAATTCAAGATTATCTGCCACATCGAGCACCGATGTTAATGGTAGATTTAATTTTGGAATTAAGTCACCAAGAGGTGAAAACAATATTAGAAGTAAAAAAGGAAAATATTTTTGTCTCAAATACTATTTTTGCTGAAATAGGATTAGTGGAAAATGCTGCACAAACCTGTTCTGCCATTGTTGGTCAATCCTTTTTTTTGGACGAAAATCAAGAAATTAAGCCTGATGTCAAATTGATTGGTTTTATTAGTGGCATAAAAAAAGTGATCGTACATGATTTAGCTAAAGTTGGAGATGTTATCCAAACTAATTCGGTTTTAGTTTCTCGTTTTGATGCTGATGGCTATAGCATTTGTACGATGAGTAGTGAATCATACGTGAAAGACAAATTAATTTTTGAAGCTGAAATGAACCTTTTTATTCAAGAAAATTAATCATGAAACAAGAAGAAGTTCCTCAAGATAAAAGTAATCTTTCTACCAAAAATGTGAGAGAATTGTGTTATGCCATCGACAAAGATGGAAATTACACAACTGTTTTAAGTCAAGGTTGGGAACCCAAAACCATTGCTTTGAATAATTCTATTCAAGAAATTGAAGAACGGATTGAGCGGGCTAGAACTGAGGTAAAAGAAGGAAAAGTAAGTCCGATTGTTTACTATATGGAATTGCATAAAATGGATTTAATTGTGCTTTCGGATTATGTGGGCATGTGGCAATGGCGTATAAAGAGACATTTTAAACCCAGTATTTTTGCCAAATTGAGTGGTACAGTATTAAAAAAATATGCGGATGCTTTTGATGTAACTGTGTCGCAACTTACGAACTACAAAGGAGACTAATGGAAACTAATTTTATTCATCATCAATCGGCCCATTGTGAAAATGGTGTTGCTTCGAATCTTTTGAAGCATCAAGGAATTCCTATTAGTGAGCCTATGGTTTTTGGAATAGGATCAGGATTGTTCTTTTTTTATTTTCCTCTTTTAAAAGTCAATCATTCACCTGCGATAAGTTATAGGCCTATGCCAGGTTTTATATTTAATAAGGCGGCAAAACGTTTAGGAATTAAAGTAAAAAGGATAAAATTTTCCAATCCGATTCAAGCTCAAAAAGCGTTGGAAGAAAATTTAAGGAATAATATTCCAACCGGGTTACAAGTTGGCGTTTACAACTTGACGTATTTTCCTGATGAATATCGATTTCACTTCAACGCCCACAATTTAGTGGTCTATGGGAAAAAGAATGACACCTTTATGATTAGTGATCCAGTTATGGAGACTACAACTGTTTTAACAGAAAAGGAATTGGAAAAAGTGCGTTTTGCAAAAGGTGCCTTGGCACCGAAGGGGCATATGTATTATCCCACCTATGTTCCAGAAGTTATGCATTGGGAAAAAGCCATCAGAAAAGGAATTAAAAATACTTGCAATGATATGTTGGCTCCTGTGCCCATTGTTGGTGTAAAAGCTATTCGAATGGTTGCCCATCAAATCAAAAAATGGCCTGCTAAGAAAGGAATCAAAGTCACTAATCATTACTTAGCCCAAATGGTTAGAATGCAAGAAGAAATTGGTACTGGCGGTGGTGGATTCCGATTTATTTATGCTGCTTTTTTGCAAGAAGCCTCTGTTGTTTTAAAAAATGAGGTGCTAAAAAAATTATCCCTTGAAATGACTGTAATTGGTGATTTATGGCGTGATTTTGCTGTAAACGCGTCAAGAGTTTATAAAAACAGAAGTAATCAAACCGATGTTTACAACAGTTTATCCAACGAATTAATGCATATAGCGGATTTAGAAGAATCCTTTTTCAAGAAACTAAAAAAGGCAATTGACTAAATGAATACTCCAATTATACAAATAAACAAACTTTATAAAAAGTATAAAGATGCGGATGATTTTTCTGTCAACGATTTGAATTTGGTTGTGGCAGAAAAGGAAATTTTTGGTTTATTGGGACCCAATGGAGCAGGGAAAACAACTTTGCTTTCTATGTTGTGTGGTTTGATAAAGCCAACTTCGGGTAGTTTTATTATCGATCATTTTACCTATGATAAAAATGCAAATGACATCAAAAAGATCATTGGTGTTGTACCACAAGAATATGCCTTATATCCGACCTTAACAGCCAAAGAAAATCTACTCTATTTTGGGAGTATGTATGGTTTGAAAGGTAAGGATTTGGACGGAAAGGTTGATTCAGCATTGGATTATCTTGGGCTTTTAAAATTTTCAAATAAAAAAATTGATACTTTTTCGGGTGGAATGAAACGTCGGGTAAATTTAATTGCTGGCATCTTGCATAATCCCAAAGTATTGTTTTTAGACGAACCCACGGTTGGGGTTGATGTACAGTCTAAAAATGTAATTATTAATTATTTGAAAGAACTTAATTCAAAAGGTACCACTATCATTTATACTTCGCATCATTTATCTGAAGCGCAAGATTTTTGCACTAAGATTGCTATTATTGATAGAGGGAAAATTTATGCAGAAGGGACTCCAAGTTCCTTAATTTCGGAAACGCCAAATGCACACAATCTTGAAGACGTTTTCATCTCATTAACCGGTAAAGAACTTCGTGATGTTATATAAATTTTGGATGTCGGTTAAAAAAGAAGTGTTGTTACTTCTAAGAGATTTTGGTGGGCTGGTCATTCTTTTTGTGATGCCATTGGTGCTTATCATTACCATCACACTTATTCAAAACGCTACTTTTAAAACACTTTCTAATACCAAAATTCCGGTACTATTAGTTGATAACGATAATGGTTCCATTTCAAAAACTGTAAAAAATAATTTAAGCGCTAGCGGCTCGTTTGCTATAGTTTCGAATATTGAGGGAGTCAAATTGACCGAAGAAGCTGCTAAAGAAGCCGTTTTTAAAGGAAAATACCAGTTGGCTATTGTCATTCCTGAAAAATTAAGTACTGATTTGCAAATTAAGGTGAATCAAAATGTTGCTAAAATTTTGACTGGTTTTGGAGTTGGCGATGCAACCCAAAAGACAACTCAAGAGGCCGTAGTTGGTCAAAAGGAAGTTCGATTGTATTTTGATCCTGCCACACAGCTGACTTTTAAAAATGCTGTTAAAAGTGCCATTGATAAAATGATTTCTCAAATTGAAACACAATCGATTTATAAAACATTTCAAGATCAATTAGGAGAAGGAGACAAACCTATCTTTGATCAAAAAAGTTTTATTTCATTTAAAGAAATTGTTCCAAAGGTAAACAACAAAGAAATATTACCTAATTCTGTACAACATAACGTTCCTGCGTGGTCATTATTTGCCATTTTTTTTATTGTTGTTCCGTTATCCATTAATATTGTAAAAGAAAAAGGTCAGGGAACGCAAATTAGATTAATTACAAATCCGGTTCCGTATGCTGTTTTAATAGCCGGAAAAACGGCTACTTATTTGCTAATTTGTATGATTCAATTTTTATTGATGGTTGCTGTTGGAATCTATTTATTTCCCTATTTAGATTTGCCTATTTTGGATGTTACTGGAAAGATGACATTACTGATTATAGTAGCCCTTTTTTCTGGGTTGGCTGCTATCGGATTTGGTATCCTGTTGGGAACTGTTGCTAAGACCCAAGAACAGTCGGCTCCCTTTGGAGCGACCTCTGTAGTTATTTTAGCAGCCATTGGGGGTGTTTGGGTACCTGTTTTTGCTATGCCAAAAGTAATGCAATATGTGTCACATATTTCTCCGATGAATTGGGGCTTGAATGCTTTCTATGATGTTCTTTTACGCAATGGAACTTTTGTAACGATTCTACCCGAAATTATTTTCTTATTTTTGTTTTTTATAACTACAATCACCATAGCCATTCTGTATGATAAGAAGAAAAGAGCAGTATAAGGAAGCAACAGAATTAACTGTTTCCAAAGAAATTAGAGTGCGTTTTAACGAAACAGATCCACTTGGTATTGTTTGGCATGGTTACTATATTACTTATTTTGAAGATGGCCGTGAAGCTTTTGGACGTCATCATGGAATTTCCTATTTGGATGTGCATAAGTATGGTTATACCACTCCGATAGTGAAATCTGTTTGTGAGCATAAATTATCTTTACGTTATGGTGATGTGGCTCGAATTGAAACTACCATTGTCAAAACGCCAGCGGCTAAAATGATTTTTAGGTATACAATATTTGATGTGAATAATGAAATTGCTTGTACTGGTGAAACGGTTCAAGTTTTTGTTGATAAAAATGGAGATTTGAATTTAAACTGTCCGCCATTTTACGAAGAATGGAAATTGAAAGTTGGTTTAACAGATGAGTAAAGATTGTTACATAACCCAAACCAATTGCATCACTCCCTTAGGATTTGATGTCAACTCGAATTTTGAATCCATTTATACTGGTTATTCTGGAATTCAGTTTCATCAGAATTCATCGTTATTGGTTAGTCCATTTTATGCCTCTATTATCCATACTGATGAATTAGATTTGGCATTTGCTGCCATTGAAAGCAATTCTGATTTTTCTAGATTAGAGAAAATGATGATTTTAGCTTTGCACCCTTTATTGGAAAAACAAAAAATAACGGATAAATCAGCTTTTATTCTTTCTACGACCAAAGGTAATATTACGGCATTAGAAGGTTCTGAACATTTTGTAGCATCTGCTCAATTAGCGGGTTTAGCAAAAAAAATTGCCCTTTATTTTGGATTTACTACGGAACCTATTGTCATTACCAATGCTTGTGTTTCAGGTGTTTTAGCCGTTGCCGTTGCTAAAAGAATGATTCAGTCGAATCGTTATGAAGACGCTTTTTTAGTCGCTGGAGATGAGATTTCTGAATTTGTATTATCTGGCTTTAATTCATTTCAAGCTATGAGTGAAAGCCCTTGCAAGCCTTATGACAAGGATCGAAATGGGGTTACGTTAGGAGAAGCCACGGCAGCAGTTTATATCACCTCTGATGAGAGTAAAGTAGCAAAAGACGCCATAAAAATACTGGGAGATGGATCGATTAACGATGCCAATCACATTTCAGGACCCTCAAGAACAGGAGAGGGGTTGTATAGAAGTATTGCAAGTGCTTTAAAAGAAGCCCAAATTACATCAACTGAGATTGATTATCTTTCTGCTCATGGAACAGCAACCCTATATAACGATGAAATGGAAGCCGTTGCATTTAATCGTTTGGGGTTACAAAATGTACCCATAAACAGCTATAAAGGTTTTTTTGGACATACATTAGGGGCTTCAGGTCTATTGGAAATAGTTTTATCTATTGCGTGTGTTACTAGAAATGTAGTTGTAGCCTCCAAGGGTTATGATAAAATAGGAGTAACACAGACGATTAATATATCTGATTCCAATATTGAAAAGGAAATAAAATATTTTTTAAAAACAGCGTCAGGATTTGGAGGTTGTAACACAGCGGTACTTTTTGAAAAGATAGATTAATTTGAAAACAGAAACCTACATATCAAAATATTGTAAAATAGAGAACAGCACTGTTTATGTGGATGGCGAAAAGCATTTTGAAATGGATAAATGTAATTTTTCTGAATTCATAAAGACTGCTTTTAGAGAATTTAAAATTGAGTATCCAAAATTTTTTAAAATGGATAACTTGAGTAAATTAGCCTTTTTAACCTCAGAAATTATTCTAAAAGAGGTTTGCAAAGTAGCGGACGAAAATGATGTTGCTATCGTTTTTTCAAATCAATCCGCCAGCTTAGATACGGATGTAAAATATCAAAATTCTATTCAAAATAAAGAGGAATATTTTCCGAGTCCTGCCGTTTTCGTTTATACATTACCCAATATTTGTATTGGAGAGATTAGTATCAAACACCAGCTGAAATCAGAAAATGCTTTTTTTGTTTTTGATTCATTTAATGCATCATTTTTAGAAAATTATGCTAATCAGTTGATACAATCAAATAAGGCAGAAAAAGTACTTTGTGGTTGGGTAGAAATTTATCAAGAAAATTACAAATCATTTGTATATTTGGTCGAGAAACAAGGCGAAGTAGTACATAACGAAAAGAATACAAATTTATTATATAACAAATAACATGGAAGCATTAAAAGCAGAGTTAAAAGCAAAAATTATAGCAGTTTTAAATTTAGAAGATATTTCAGTTGAGGACATCAATGATGATGATGTTCTTTTTGGTGATGGTTTAGGATTAGATTCGATAGATGCATTAGAACTGATTGTTTTATTGGATAAAGACTATGGCATTAAATTGACTGATCCGAAAGAAGGGAAGACTATTTTTCAATCTATCACAACCATGGCAAGTTATATTGAAGCCAATAGAAAAAAATAATTTTAACAATGTCAAAAAAAGTTGCTATTACAGGAATGGGAATAATTTCTGCGATCGGAAATTCGGTTGAAGAAAATTATAATGCGTTAATTTCTGGAAAAATGGGTGTAACCGATATTGAAAATATTGATACTATCCATAAAAATGTTATTAAAGTTGGTGAGATAAAATTAACCAATCAACAATTAGAGCAACAATTACAACTTCCTTCGGATAATAATTTTTCACGAACTGCTTTATTGGCAACTATTGCTGCTAAGCAGGCTGTTGAAAATGCGGGTATTCAGAATATAAATGAATATCGAACAGGATTAATTTCTGCTACAAGCGTAGGTGGAATGGACATGACTGAGCGTTTTTATTATCAATATTTTGAAGATGAAAGTTGTAGAAAATACATCAATACTCAAGATGCAGGAGATACTACTCATAGTACTGCAAATTATTTGGGATTAAAAGGATTAGTAACAACAATTAGTACCGCTTGTTCTTCGGCAGCAAATGCCATTATGATGGGGGCTAAGCTTATTAATTCAGGGCAATTGGACAGAGTTATTGTTGGAGGGACTGATGCGTTGTCAAAGTTTACCATTAATGGATTCAAAACCTTGATGATTCTTTCAGATACCTATAACACTCCTTTCGACAACAATAGAAAAGGGTTGAATCTTGGTGAAGCTGCTGCTTTTATTGTGTTAGAATCAGATGAAATTGTTAAGAAAGAAAATAAAAATGTCTTAGCCTATGTTGCTGGTTTTGGAAATGCAAATGATGCTTTTCACCAAACGGCTTCTTCAGAAAATGGAGAAGGTGCTTTTTTAGCTATGACGAAAGCCTTAAAAATGGCAAAGCTTCAGCCAAAAGATATCGACTATATTAATGCCCACGGAACGGCAACCCAAAATAATGATTTATCAGAAGGTAGGGCTATCATCAGGGTTTTTGAAAATAATATCCCGGAATTTAGCTCTACTAAGCCATTTACTGGGCATACTTTAGCGGCCGCGGCCGCTATTGAGGCTGTTTTTAGTGTTTTGGCATTGCAAAACAACATTATTTTTCCAAATAGAAATTTTATTACTCCGATGGAGGAGTTTGATTTGTTGCCCTTAACTGAATTATTAGAAAAACCTTTACAACATGTGTTGTCCAATTCATTTGGGTTCGGAGGTAATTGTTCCACAGTAATTTTTTCAAAAAACTAATGAAAGGTTGTTTTATAAACGGAGTAGGGAATATCTCGGCACAAAAAAACTTTGACTCTAATTTTTTAGAGGATGTTGTCATTAATGAGACAGATTCTGTTTTATATGCCGTTCAACCCTCTTATAAAGAAGTTATTTCGCCAGCAGCAATACGACGTATGGCAAAAGGAGTAAAAATGGGAATTTATACCTCCACTCATGCTTTAAAAGAAGCGGGGATTACTATTCCAGATGCTATAATTACTGGAACAGGCATGGGATGTGTTGAAGATTCCGAAAAATTCTTAAAGGCTATTTTAGATAATAACGAAGAATTTTTAACCCCTACCTCATTTATTCAGTCTACTCACAATACTGTTGGTGCTCAAATTGCCTTAGGATTGCAGTGTAAAGGATATAATTTTACTTATGTAAATGGAGCAGTATCTTTTGAAACTGCTTTATTGGATGCAAAATTGCAATTAGAAAATGATGAGGCTACTACTGTTTTAGTTGGAGGAATTGATGAAACTTCTGAGCACACTTTGTCATTGTATAAGTTGATAAATATAATTAAGAAGCAAGAAGACCAGCCCTATAAACTTCTTACATCCAATTCTAAAGGTATTGTTTTTAGCGAAGGTGCTAATTTTTTTGTTCTTGATCGTCAACAGCAAGAAAGTTCGTATGCTTCCATTGAAAACATTTGTATTTTTAATGCACTTGGAGTAGATGAAATTGAAAATTTTATTGTTCAATTTTTAGTTTCAAGTAATTTAGAAATTGAAGATATAGATCTTGTTGTTTTAGGAAATAATGGTGATATTCAATATGATAACTATTATGACGTTGCCACTACTTTATTTAAGGAAATCCCTCAAGTATTTTATAAACATGT
>CAIRMK010000059.1 GCA_903879645.1 uncultured Bacteroidota bacterium | reverse complement strand
TCCTTACAATGATATAGCTAAGAATTATTATAAATTATATAATGCTACTGGGAAAATCAGCTATCTAGATTTGTATTTTGAATATGATGAGAAATCTAAATATAGTGGTTTATTAGAAAACTTATATAAAGAAAGAAAAGGACAATCCAGAAATTTTTCAGACACGAGTACTATCAAAACTTACGAAAGCTCTGATAATTTACTTTTAAAAATAAATAACAAAATTGTTTTGAATGAAGATTCAAAAAATAAATTTGACAAGAATTATAAAACTTATATTACTAAACAAGAGCAAACTGATTTATTTAATAAAGAAAAGTTTGTTTCATTGAAAGGTATTCAAAATAATCTTAAAGAAAATGAAGCTGTACTTAGTTATAATGTTGATGATAATCAAAGTCATTTTATTCCTTTTATATTGGTTATTGCCAAAAAAACAATCAAAGTTATTGAGTTAAAAAATGAGATTAATCCTTATTTGCATGAAAAATATTTTGATAATTTATTAGATAAACTAAAGCAAAATTCGATTTCAAAATACAAAAAAGAGGCTTTCGAATATTACCAAAACTATTTTAAACCTGTAGAAAGTTTTTTATCTAAAAAAGTCACTCATATTCAAATAATTCCAGATGTTTATTTCGGCAATCTTCCATTTGATTTGCTTTTAACTGCTTCTACAAAAGAGAACGATTTTAAAACGCTTCCTTATTTGTGTAAAAAATATCAATTTAGTTATGGGCTGTCTTCTTCGATCTCAAGTATTTTAGAAAAGAACGTATCAAAATCCAATTCGTTTTCTATTTTTAGCCCTCGTTTTTCAACTGAAAATTTATCTGAATTAAAGGATGCTGATACCAAGTCTCAAGAACTTGCCCATTTATATGATGCAACTTTGATTCAAGGTGAAGGTGCCACAAAAAAAGCCTTTTCAAACCATTTAGAAAATGATAGAATGATTGCTTTATTATCTCATGGAAGAGCATCTGATGATGAAATTGAGACAAATAAAGGAATTTATTTTTCCGATGATTTTCTGAGTTTGAATGAAGTCTATAATTTGAAAGCACATTGTGATTTTCTTCTTTTAGGAGCTTGTGAAAGTGGAGTTGGTTACAAATCAAAGGAAGGAAACATCAATTTAGCTAGAGCTTTCACTGCTATAGGAGTAAAAAGTATGATGTTGGCCTCTTGGAAAATTGACGAGAAGAGTTCGGCTCAAATTATCAGTTCTTTTTTAAAGTATTTGGATAGTGGTTGCACCAAGTCGGAGGCGTTGCAAAAGGCAAAGTTGGATTATTTGGCCTCGGCTTCACCAAGAATGGCAAATCCTTTGTATTGGGCTGGGTTGAATATTACAGGTAATAATGAAACGATTCCATTGCACCGGCGTAATTATTGGTGGTGGGGATTGAGGTTGATTGTGGGTGGTGTTACACTATTTATTGTTCTAAGATACATTTATAAAAGAAGAGATATAGTAAGGAGTTAGGCACTATTATAAAGGAGTTGTCTATACTTTCGATTCAGTCATGTTATAAAATATGATTAATCATCAAGGATTTTTTATTTTGTACTAATGACTTTTTAAGTTCATCACTTTAAATATTATAAAAGATGTACGGCATTTAACAAAAAGATGTACGATGCTTGTTTGAAAGATGTACGACGATTATATAAAAGTCGTACATCTTTTTATATATTTGTAATGAAC
>CAIRMK010000058.1 GCA_903879645.1 uncultured Bacteroidota bacterium | reverse complement strand
TATATAAAAACCTTTTCAAACAAACACTTATCTATGGGCTAGCAACGGTTTTCCCGAGAATAATTAGCTTTATTCTCAACCCATTGTTTGTTGTGTATTTGCCAGATAAAAGCAAGATGGGTGAGGTGTCTGTAATTTTTGCGTACTTGGTTTTTTTTAATGTGGTGTTGTCTTATGGAATGGAAACTGCTTTCTTCCGATTTTATAACACAGAGGAGAACAAGAAGAATGTTATATCAACCACTACTATATCCTTGTTTTGGTCGTCATTGGCCTTTTTATTGCTATCACTATTGTTCAGAAATGCATTGGCTTCTTGGTCAAACATTAGTGTAGAGTATATTACCTATACTATTTTTATCTTAACGCTAGATGCCTTGGCAATCATTCCTTTTTCAAAGTTGAGAGCTGAGAAAAGACCGATGCGCTATGCTACTATTAAGATGGCAAATGTTACCATTAATCTTTTATTGAATGTTTTCTTTTTGGCTTTCCTTCCTAAAATTGTTGCTCATACTCCCAATGGATTTTTTAGCACCCTCTATTTCGAAAACTTTCAAATAGGTTACATTTTTATTTCTAATTTGGTGTCAAGTTTATGTACATTACTTGTTTTATCGCCTAATTATTTCAACATTTCATGGAAGTTTGATGCTGTTTTATGGAAGAAAATGATGTATTATGGAGTTCCCATTTTAATTGCTGGAATTGCCTTTGCTATCAACGAGCACTTTGATAAAATTCTTTTAGATTGGATGCATGTTCCGATGTCGGATATTGGTGCTTATTCCGCTTGTTACAAAATAGGTATGTTTATGGTGTTGTTTAGAACCGCCTATACTTTAGGAATTGAGCCCTTTTTCTTTAGTCATGCTAGTAATGAAAATGCACAGCAAACCTATGCTACTATTACTAAATACTTTGTTATTTTTGGTTCATTTATTTGTCTTTTTGTAATTGTTTTTATCGATTTGTTGAAACGACCCTTGGTGCCCAATTCGAATTATTGGGATGCTATAAAAGTGGTTCCGCTTATTGTTTTGGCTAATTTCTTTTTGGGGATTTATACCAATTTATCTGTTTGGTATAAGTTGATTGACAAAACCAAAATAGGGGCCTATATTTCATTGGTTGGTGCTGCCGTGACCCTTATTTTAAATTACTTATTAATTCCAACAATGAGTTATTATGGCTCTGCTATTGCCACGATTGCAGCGTATGGGACCATGATGATTATTTCTTATAAAATGGGACAAAAAAGCTATCCAATTCCGTATGACATGAATAAGATATTTAGTTATCTTGGGCTCACCATAGTTTTCTCGGCGGTTTCATTTTATATTCCATCCATCAGAGAAAATTATTATGTAAAAACACTATTATTGGCTGTGTTTTTATATTTTATTTATTACAGTGAAAAAGAAACTTTGTTACGAATCATTAAAAGAAAAGCAAAATAATGACCATCAAAATCATTAACAAATCGCAACACGAATTGCCAAACTACGAAACCATTGCTTCAGCAGGAATGGATTTACGTGCTAATATCTCAGAATCTATCACTTTAAAATCATTAGAAAGAACGATTGTAAAAACAGGTCTTTTTATTGAATTACCAATTGGATACGAAGCACAAGTGCGACCAAGAAGTGGATTGGCTGCAAAAAAAGGAATTACTGTTCTGAATTCACCAGGAACTGTTGATGCTGATTATCGCGGTGAAATTGGAGTAATTTTAGTAAATTTATCCCATGAAGATTTTGTGATTGAAAACGGAGAACGCATCGCCCAATTAATCATTGCCAAACACGAACGCGCTGAGTGGATTGAAGTGGAAGAATTATCTGAAACTTCACGTGGTGAAGGCGGATTTGGTAGTACGGGAGTCAAATAGTTTACAGTATTCAGTTGTAGTTAACCGATTAAAACGTAAAAATGAACTTTGTGCACTTTGTGAGAAACTTTGTGGCTTAGTGGTAAAAAATAAAACAATGAAAATAATAGTACCTATGGCGGGTCGTGGTTCACGTCTTCGCCCACACACATTAACCATTCCAAAACCATTAATACCCATTGCAGGAAAACCAATCGTGCACCGATTAGTGGAAGATATTGCAGGAGTTTTAAACCAAAATATTGATGAAGTTGCGTTTATCATTCACGAGAGTTTTGGTAAAAAGGTGGAAGAAGAATTAATTGCCATAGCTCAAAAATTGGGGGCTAGAGGAACCATATATTATCAAAACGAAGCTTTAGGAACGGGTCATGCGATTATGTGTGCCAAAGATTCTTTGAGCGGACCAGCGGTTATAGCCTATGCTGATACTTTAATACGTGCTGATTTTGATTTGGATAAAACAGCCGATAGTGTGATCTGGGTAAAGCAAGTGGACCAACCAGAAGCTTTTGGCGTTATCAATTTAAACGAAAACAATGAAATAATCGAGTTGGTAGAAAAACCGAAAGAATTTGTTTCTGACCTTGCCGTGATTGGTATATACTATTTTAAAGATGTTGCCGTTTTAAAGAATGAATTGCAATCGGTTTTGGACAATAATATTATCCATGGTGGCGAATATCAAATTAATGATGGTATCAAACAGATGATGGCAAAAGGCATGAAATTTGTGCCAGGAAAAGTAGATGAATGGATGGATTGCGGGAACAAAGATGTAACTGTTGACACCAATAATAGAATGCTGAATTTCTTGCATAACGACGGCATTCATTTGATTGCTTATGATGTGAAACAAGAAAATTCGAATATCATTCCGCCTTGTTATATTGGCAAAGATGTAGTGTTGATTAATGCCACAGTGGGTCCCAATGTATCCCTTGGCGATGGCTGTCATGTTGAGAACAGCACCATTACCAATAGTTTGATACAAACGCATTCTCATATTAAAAATGCCAATTTGGATAATGCCATGATAGGAAACCATGCTAGTTTTGATGGCGATTTTACGAGTATTAGTATTGGCGATTATTCGGTTTTAGAATAAAATAAATGAAAAAAATAGTTTTATATAGTTTTCTTTTTGGAATGTTTCTCGTTCCAATTGCTCTTTTGGCTCAAGGCGAACCTAAAGATACTTTGGCATTGGCAGAGAATAAGTTTGAAACTTCATTCTATGAATCTTTGAAACAAAAAGGTATTGAAAATTATGATAAAGCTGTTGAATCATTAGAAAAATGTCAGACCCTTCAATCGGATAATCCTATTGTTTATTTTGAATTGGGCAAGAATTATTTGGCATTAAAAAAATATAAAGAAGCCTACGACAATTTTGAGAAGGTAACTAAAATAGAACCCAAAAACCGTTGGGCTTGGGCTGGCATGTATGACGTGTGTTATGAAACACATGATTATAATCAGGCTATTATTGTGGTTCAAAAGTTGACCGAATTTAAAGCGGATTACAAAGAAGATTTGGTGTCGTTATATATGAATACGCAACAATTTGACAAAGCTTTGGATTTGATCAATGCGCTTAATCAAACCGTTGGTAAATCGGATAAAAGAGAGTTGTATAAAGCTCAAATTCTATCGGATGCTAAATATCAAGGATCAGAAAAAGCTAATTTAATTGATCAAATCAAGAAAAATCCAAAGGATGAAGCCAATTATGTTGCTTTGATTTATTTGTATTCTCAAAGTAATCAAGAAGAAAAAGCGTTGGAAGTTGCCAAACAATTGGAAAAGGAAATCCCAACTTCTGATTGGGCTCAAGTGAGTTTGTTCAAGTTTCATTTAAATAATAATGATGGTGATAAAGCTGTAAAAGCAATGAATATTGTTTTTGAAAGTGATAAAATAGATAGAAAAATCAAGCATAGAATTTTAAATGAGTTCTTGCTTTTTACTAAAAACAATCCGCAGTATGAAAAAGATTTAGATCATGCTATTGGTTATTTTGATGATGATAAAGAAGTAAAAGTTGCTAAAGAAATCGGGAAGTTTTATCAAGCCAAAAAAAATTGGGTGAAAGCTATCAAGTATTATGAAATGCATTTGAAAAACACCAATGACGATATGGAAACCATTTTGTTATTGATGCAAGCGTATACTGAAAACCTACAGTTTGATAAATTAGCCAAAGCCTCCGACGAGCAAATGCAGTTGTTCCCTTCGCAACCTCAATTGTATTATTACAATGGATTGGCAAACAATCAGCTTAAAAATTATAAAAAAGCCAAAGACGTTCTAGGAGCTGGAATCGATTTTGTAATTGATGATAAGGCATTAGAAATTAATTTTAATCTTCAATTAGGCGAAGCTCACAACGGTTTAGGAGATATGAAAAAGAAAGAGTTCTATTTTTCAAAAGCCAATTCGCTCATTGAGAAACAAAAGAAATAAATCTTAAAATACCTTGAATTTTTGAAACCTTACATGAAAAAATATTTTGCACTTTTAGTATTGATTTTAGTTAGCTCTTGCAAATCCAAAGCATTTTTGGCGGAAGGAAGCGCAAGCAAAACTTTGTCGGCAGATAAAATAATAAACAATCACTATAGCAATACAACAGAATTTTCTACTTTAAATATAAAAGCAAGCG
>CAIRMK010000057.1 GCA_903879645.1 uncultured Bacteroidota bacterium | reverse complement strand
CATCTTTAACTAATTTCACTAATAATTGCCCAGGTTCAAGCGTAGTCAATACATTTTGACCCATTGCTTTTTCTTTCACTTTTGTAGT
The DNA here is from genome assembly GCA_903879645.1 of uncultured Bacteroidota bacterium. Classification (GTDB taxonomy): domain Bacteria; phylum Bacteroidota; class Bacteroidia; order Flavobacteriales; family Flavobacteriaceae; genus Flavobacterium. Next base: position 2,000 of record CAIRMK010000057.1, on the reverse strand, counting down.
GAAATCTTTGGCAATTTTAAAGTTAACGTCGGCATCAAGTAGGGCACGACGAACTTCTTTAAGAGTTTCCGCAACATTAACTTCGGTGATTTTTCCGTGTCCTTTTAGGATATGAAATGCTTTATCTAGTTTTTCGCTTAAATTATTGAACATAGAATTCTATTTTTTTTGTGATGCAAATATAATATAAAGGTTTTGAGCTGCAAAGGTTATTTAAAACTACATTCTCTCAGGAACTTCAATTCCAAGAAGTTTAAAAGCAGATTTGATGGTATCGGCAACTTTTTTAGACAGTTGTACTCTGAATATTTTTTTAGTTGCATCCTCTTCTCCAAGTATGGAAACTGTTTGATAGAACGAATTGTATTCTTTGACCAAATCATAGGTGTAGTTAGCAACTAAAGCTGGACTATGATTTTTTGCTGCATCCTGAATTACTTCAGGATACAATTCGATTTGTTTAATCAGTTCTTTCTCTTTGGAATGAAGGGTTTCGATAGTGCTTGGTATAACAAAATCGAAATTGGCTTTACGCAAAATAGATTGAATACGAGCGTAGGTATATTGAATAAATGGTCCAGTATTACCTGCAAAATCGACTGATTCTTCAGGATTGAACATCATTGATTTTTTAGGATCTACTTTCAATATATAATATTTTAAGGCACCAAGTCCGATAGTTTTATATAATTTGGCTTTTTCGTCATTAGAATAGCCATCCAATTTACCTAATTCTTCAGAAATAGTTTTAGCAGTTGAAGTCATTTCTTCCATTAAATCATCTGCATCTACTACCGTTCCCTCTCTAGATTTCATTTTTCCAGAAGGTAATTCAACCATGCCATAGGATAAATGATATAGGTTAGCCGCCCATTCAAATCCTAATTTTTTCAAGATTAAAAACAATACTTTGAAATGGTAATCTTGCTCGTTTCCAACGGTGTAAACCATTCCACCAACATCTGGAAAATCTTTTACGCGTTGAATAGCAGTACCTATATCTTGCGTCATATATACCGCCGTTCCGTCGGAGCGGAGTACGATTTTTCTATCCAACCCATCAGGAGTTAAATCAATCCAAACGGAACCATCAGGATCTTTTTCAAAGATTCCTTTTTCCAATCCCAATTGAACTACTTCTTTACCTAATAAATAAGTGTCGGATTCATAATAATAGGAATCAAAATCGACGCCTAAATTTTTATAAGTTTGCGCAAAACCATCATAAACCCATTGGTTCATGGTTTTCCATAATTCGATTACTTCGGATTTTCCAGCTTCCCAATCCAAAAGCATTTGTTGTGCTTCAAGAATAATTGGTGCTTGTTTTTTAGCTTCTTCTTCTGTTTTTCCTTCAGTAATTAAAATATTGATTTGAGATTTGTATTCTTGGTCAAATTTCACGTAAAAATTACCTACTAATTTATCGCCTTTTAAGCTAGAATTTTCAGGGGTTTGACCATTTCCATATTTTTTCCAAGCCAGCATCGATTTGCAGATGTGAATTCCTCTATCGTTGATGATTTGAGTTTTATATACTTTTTTACCTGATGCTTTGATGATTTCAGCAACTGAATATCCTAAAAGGTTATTTCTAACATGACCTAAATGCAAGGGTTTATTAGTGTTTGGTGAAGAATATTCAACCATAACTGCTTTTTCAGTTGTAGAAGCGTTAACAAATCCAAAAAGCTCATCATTTTTTATTCTATTGAAATAATTGATATAAAAGCTATCTGAAATTACAATATTTAAAAAGCCTGAAACCACATTGAATTTTTCAACTTCAGATATGGTTTCAACTAAATAATTTCCAATTTTAGTTCCAATTTCAATTGGATTTCCTTTGATAACTTTCAATAAGGGAAAAATAACCATAGTAATATCTCCTTCAAAATCTTTCCTTGTAGCCTGGAATTCCACTTTTTCTATAGTGGTATCAAATTGCTGTTGAACGGCTTCAATAATGGTTGGAAATAAGATTTGTTGTAGCGTCATTT
>CAIRMK010000056.1 GCA_903879645.1 uncultured Bacteroidota bacterium | reverse complement strand
TTTATTTTTTTTCTGTAATAAGGATAGTATCATTTTCTGACGCACCTTCTTTTACAGTTTGTTTTAACAACATAAACCAACTCATAAAATCAACACCTGAATCTAAAGATTCAGTACGTAATGACAAAACAACCTCAATTATTGCAGTAGACGATATAGTTGCAACCGTTGCTACTTTATTTTGACCAAACATCCCAATACTTGACAACAAGAATAAAACGAAATAAATTAGAATTCTTTTTGTATTAATTGTTGGAATATTTTGAGTGATAGTGTCTATATCAGTAGTTTATTTTACTGAGACAAATTTACTAAGAAATACAAAAAGTGAAAATATTCCCGATAACTAACCCAGAAAATCGTTATACCAACCGCAACTGTTTTTTAATCTGAAAAAAGTTGCTTTTTAGCTGACACATTTTTAACACAATTCTTATTCTGAGCACTAATCACAAGCATCGGTGGCTGACCCCGATAACTATCAGGATCGAAAGCATCGGTTCTGGCCCTCGAAGAAACACTGACAACTGACAACTGACAACTGATAACTGATAACCGACCACTAGTTACAAACTTCCAAATACTCCTCCAAAATAGCCTTCCAAACGGTAAGTTGCTCATAGGAAGCCACAATTCTTGATCGAGAGTTCTTCTTCAATTCAGAATACAAATCAGCATCTGTCAAGAGAAGTTCCATTGAAGTAAACAAAGCAGAAGCGCTTTTCACAGGTATTATAATTCCATTTTCATTAGGAATAACAATTTCATTACAGCCATTTATATTACTCACTATAGACGGCAAACCCATAGAACCAGCTTGCATAACAACATTGGGAAAGCCCTCCCTATAACTAGGGAAAACTAGGACATGAGACAACGCAAAATAAGGCCGTACATCCATTTGAAAACCGACAGAAATAATATGAACATTATTTTGAATACTTTCCAAAGTTTCAGCAAGCAAGGGATCTAAATCACTTTCATAATCGCCTACCAAAAGTAATTTAGTCTTGGGATTTTTTTCTTGAAGAGATACAAAAGCCGCAACCAATTCATTAATTCCTTTATCAGTAACCAACCGACCGACAAAAATATAAACAAAATCATCTGAAGCTATTTGCAGCTCTTTTCGATACTGCTCTTTTACTTCGATGGAAAATAAATCAGCTGAAAAATAAGAAGTGTCTATTCCATTAGAACTACCATTAGCAAGAACCTTTAACTTTGTAGAAGAACAATAGTTATTTTCTTCTATAATAGTTTTCAGTCCAAAGGAATTAGGATAAACTTTAGTAGCACAAAAATAGGTCATCCTTTCAACAATATTTAAAACCTTTCGGGTAATGCCTGTCACTTCCAAGAGCGGCATTCCAGCAACAGTATGAAGTCGATAGGGTACTCCGGCCAATTTAGAAGCAAGCATACCAACTATACCAGCTTTCGGAGTATGAGTGTGGACTATAATAGGTTTCTCCTTCCTCAAATAGAGAAACAATCGAATTACAGCAATAAAATCAGCAAGCGGTGTAATCTTTCGAGACATTTCCAAATGAAAAATCCTAACATTTTCTTTAATTCCAACACGTTTCAAATAATCTTGATCAGACGAAACAGCGATAACATCAAAATATTGAGACATATAGTTTAATTGCCCAGACAAAAGTTTGTCCAATGAAAGTGGTACAGTTGTGACACGAAGTAACTTTGGTTTATTCATAGTTAATCCTAGTTTTTTGGATAATCACACCTTGTTTAATAACAAATAACATGGCAATAATAATAAAGGGTTGAAACATAATTTTTGTTCGCATAAAAATACCCAAATTGGCATAACGTTGAACATATACCAAACAAAACAGTAAGGCAAATAATAAAACAATTTTCATCCATTCTGGAAAATATATTTTTTTATGATAAAAGAAAAGAATAAGTAATCCTATAAAATGCAATAGCAAGATAAAGCTGTTTTCAAGACTGGCAAAAAAAGCCCAAATGGAATGAGAGTCAAAAAATAAAGGCCTAAAATTAAAAGAGAATAATTTATACCAAATAGAATAATCCAACATGGGGACATAGGAACCAGAATTTCTAAAAGATAATACAGAGTAATCATTACTATAAACGATGCGATTCCAATCCCAATATTTAACTGTGGCTAACCTAAAAACCATGGAGAAAAGAACTGAAAAAAGAGAAAAAGAAACAATTGAAAAAATAATTTTTCTTTTTAAAGAATAGTTCTTTTGAAACAACAAGATAAGTAACAATGGAAATAAAAACAATAAAGCAACATGAGGACGGATTAGTAATAAAAATAAAAAGGCAAGAGCAATGGGGACTATTTTACCTTTAAAATCAACGACAAAATTAAAAAGGGTGGCTAGTGCTAAAAAAACCAAAGGCTCCTTACCCAAAGTAGCCGTCCAATAATGAAGATTAGGAAGAAAATAGAGAAAAGGCAAAAAATTATACCCTCTATAATAAATCCCCTCAATAATTTTTTCTGTAAAAGAAATCCATTGCAATAGTCCTAAATAACCAATTATCCCATAAAGAACAAAACCAAACCAAAAAGGAAACCCTAATAGTATAAATGGATAATTTAAAAATAAAATAAAATTTGCACCATAATCAGCAAACTCAACCCAAGCATGGGTTGAAATGGCTACATGCTGTCCCCAATAAAAATGAGCGTCTGATACCCCTCTTTGGATTCTGAAGGAATAAGATAAATAGCAAAAAACAACATGGTAGAAAAACAAGAGTAACTTATAGTTACCAAATTTCTTATACAATCGAACTAAAATAAAACGGCTATCCCAAATCAATTTGAGTATCTTTTAGTTGTTTCATAGTCAAACTCTGCATCCCGAAGGTGTCCCTACAATGAGCGAATGTTTCTAATATATTGCTAAGGGCTTTAAGAGCACCTTCACTATCAATTCCAAAATTATGAGGGTGCCACCATAAATGATAAACTTCATCATTTTTTGCAGCGGTGATAATTTCTTTTTTTATCCGTAATAACCGAGCAGAATTCAACAACTCCAGTTTATGTTGTGGTCTAAAAAATCGACTAGCTGGTTGACAAAATACAGCATACGCATCTAATGAAGCAGCTGCGTAGGATTTTTTACCAAAAGGTAAATAAGCATCTCCCGATCGGGCAATTTTAGTAAACAAAGTAGCAGGCTTTGAAACATCCCAATACCAATTTTTAGGATTAGTGCGAACTGTTTCGATATGATATCTAGAACAAACTTCTAAATAATCTTTATTAAATTGATTCCTAGGAAAAACTAGTGAATGTAAACTTACCTCAAATTTTTTGGCTATAAAAATCGCTTGCCGCAAATCAACTTCAAATTGTGCTACAGTTTGACCTTCCTCAAGACAATAATAATGAGAATAAGTATGGGTCGCTATTTCCTGACCACTTATACTTTGTAAATCTTTAACCAAAGTAGGAGCAAAAAAAAACGAATCCAAATTACGCTTACGGTGTTCGTTGCCATAAGCATAAGGATTCAAAAAGGGGTTGTCATAAGTGGGTAAAATAGAAGGTACATTACTCTGCCACTCATCCCAATTTTCATTAAATAACATCCCAACCGTAGCCCAAGTAGCATGAATAGAATATTTTTCAAATAACGCCATTATTTTTGGAATAACGGAAAGCGTATTATTAAAATAAGAAACTTTATCAGT
>CAIRMK010000055.1 GCA_903879645.1 uncultured Bacteroidota bacterium | reverse complement strand
CATGTATCTATGGGAAAAAGGTGTGCCTCTATCACTCATCAATATCATCACCTGATGTAAACTTTCGGGAGTATGGCTCCAAAAATCCCACATCATTGTCGGACTTTTCAAATTAGTTTTAGGGTCACGCTTTTGTGTATGAATAAAATCGTTGAATTTCTTGGGGTCTTTTATAAAGAATACAGGGGTGTTGTTTCCAACTAAATCCCAGTTGCCATCTTCCGTATAAAATTTAAGGGCAAAACCACGGGGGTCTCTTTCGCTATCAGCACTTCCTTTCTCTCCTCCAACCTGAGAAAAACGAGCGAATAGTTTGCAACTATTACCTATCTTACTAAATAGTTTTGCTTTGGTGTAGCGGCTTATATCGTTGGTAACCGTAAACTTACCATAAGCACCTGTGCCTTTAGCATGAACCACGCGTTCTGGAATACGTTCCCGATTAAAATGTGCCATTTTATCATGCAAAATAAAATCTTCTAATAACAATGGACCTCTAGCACCAACACTCATAGTGTTTTCATTTTCAACATAAGGAATGCCCGATGCCGTGCTTAATTTTTTATCATCTGTTTTCATTTCGCTATTAAATTACAGGATACGCATTCCCAATTTTTGTTCCCATTTTATAATGCACAGTAGGTTGTGCTGATAAGCTCACATTGCTTGAAGCTTCAAATACTAATATAATATCTGAGCCCCCAAATTGAAAATACGACAACTCTTCCCCTTTTCGAACCGTTACACCAACCTCAGCGGTAATAATAACAGAAGACACCTGCGACATACCTATAGGTAACACGGCTACCAATCCGATAGGAGTGTCAAGAACTATTAAGCCTCTAGTCTGAGCAAACTGATAGCCCGTTACATCTAAATCTTCATAAACGCGTTGTACTTCCAATCGATGCGTTTCTGGATTCTCTTCTTGCGCTTTTACTTTCACATCTTGATACACTTGTCCATGAATAACGCGGGCTTCCAACACTTTTCCTCCAACTGGTGCATGCTGACGATGATAATCTAAAGGACTTAAGAAAGAATGCATAAACATACCGTTTACAAATCGGTCTCTATAAGGGCTTCCTTCTAATAATTCACTAATTTTCCAATTGATTTTTTTAACGGTTACATTAGAATCTTTTCTAATCTCCCATTGACCTGCATAAGTAGAATCTGCAGGCATTACAATAACAGTTGGATCTGAAACACTAGCAATAGGACGATATCCTGGTTTGAAATGTCTTGCAAATAATTGATTGAATGTTTTCCATCCACCATGAGGTTTTGAATACTCATGCATATTATAAGACGGTGTATCATAAAATGTTTTTTCAGAGGCTTCTGTCAATGATTCAGGGGTATCATGAAAAGCGCCCAATGCATTAGCGTAATCAGTCAACCACTTTGAAAAAGGTGTAGAAGCTGGTGCTTTATCGTGGGCTATTATTTTATTTTGTAAAGACAAAAGCGGTTCTTGATCCGCAATAAAATAGGAAGCACTCAAATGATCATTTACACATCCTCCTGTAGAATCTTCTTGAGGAATCCAATATAGAAATTCATTCAACCAATCTAAATAGTCTTCTAATGTGGCTACATTTTCAATGAGTGGCAATTTTTTATCGTGGGCACTTTTGATAGCAGTAGTAAAATCGGTTGTCCAATGGTGTTCTTTTATTAAAGTTACTAACTCTTCAATAACAGGGTGATGCTTTCTTTTAGTTGACATATATAACAGTTTTATTTGATTTTTTATGGGAAGATTATCTTCTCCATTTTTAACACAAGGTTCGTAATTATTAAAGCTAATCGCTTGCATAAGTTTATAAATGAGTTACATAATTCACATATTACAATTTCAATTGGACTTACTAACAATAAAAAATCCGCCTCAATCATTTTTAAGGCGGATTTATGAAAAACTATTTTACAATATCAATTACGACAGTTCTATTGTAAAAACGTTCTTCTGGAAATTTGTTTTCAAAGGGTGCTAGTTTTTCATCTTCTCCTTCTCCAGTAACTACAAATTTTACATCGGTTCTGCCAAGGGCGGCTAAGCTTTTGTCTAAAATTCCTTTCACATCTTTTGCTCTAGCTAATGAAAGGGCTCTGTTGTAATTTTCTTCTCCAATAGTATCGGTATGTCCTGTAATAATAACAGTCGCATTAAATGGAATTTTAGGAGTGACAATTTCAGTTAAATATTTATCATAAATAGCTATCGATTTACTTTCATTGAATTCATAAATTACACTAAATCGAATACTTTCTTGCACTTCGGGAGCCACATAAGGAGCTAAGTGCATCACACTCTCTTGTGTAATGTTTTTACCTGATTTGGTAGTACCGCTCATAGTTACTTTATAATTACCTTCGGGTTGGTCTCCCATGATATTTTTTCTAGAAATAGCTACTTGTTCTTCGGAATACGGACCAAAAGTTTGTGTTTTTCCATTTTCAGCTTTAGTTTGTATGGTCCAAGAAGTTAAGGCTTCTTTGGCATTACCCACATTAAAAACAACATCACCATTCGGAATTTGATTTTCAGAAATAATTTCAATAGGTTTTAATGGAACATCTTTACCACTTTGAAATTCTATTAATAATTCAGGGGAATCACTTTCGATGGTAACTCTTCTGTTGCCTTCTCTTAGTAAATCTAAATCTCGGACACCATTTTTAACTTCTGAGGGAATAGCTGGTTTTTCTCTACCCTCAACCGTAATTCTACCCTCATTAATATCAAAAATAGTAACCAAATAGTCTTTTACATTTTGCGCCATAACTTTACCTTCTGCCACCCCATTTTCAGAGGAACCTACTAGCGTTATTTTAGAATTTGGATTTTTGACCATTCTATCACCCAAAATATTCAAGATGTTATAATACACCTGCATCTGACGATTAGAACGTCCTGACATGTTTTGTGGTGTAGAAAACTGAACTTTATCTTCTTTAAAATCCTTAACTTGATTTCTTTTAAGTTGCACATAACGCTCGGGTATAGTAGTGGAACCTGCATTAAAGAAAATATAATTTCTAATTGGGAAGACTTCTCTAACATTTTTCACATATTTCACATTGATTGGTGGGTTGATAGAAAACTGAACCACACCATCAACAATCATTTTTTCCAAATGACCTTGACCAAATTTCAAGACTAATCCAGCTCGCAGTGTGTTTACATTCCATGTTTCAGTTGTACGAGGATTTTGTCCAAAGTAAGGATGGTACGACAGAAAAAGAGACAATACAAATTGTGTTTTGCGATCGGTGGCATTTAACGGAATATCATAGCCCATGCCAATCTGCATAGAGATAATTGTGTTTCTGATATCACTAAAATCACCTTTTACATCCGGATTCTGAACTTGTAGCGGATAGGCAGGATTTGTTTTTTGCTCAAAGTTAAATGATTTATCGTGGTTGAATGCCAATCGAGGACCACCATACAAATAGAAATTATTTTTGAATGGCGAAACACGTAAACTAGGCTCTATAGTAATATAACTTAGTTTTGTAGTTAACGTAGCTGGACAATTACATGGTTCTGAAATGACATCAAACTTTCCTCTACGGCTATCAAAACCTGCTTGAAATATAAATCCCCATCTTGAATCAGGACGGTGAAATTCAACATTCGGTGCTACATACAAGCCTACGCCTTCTCCATTATGAAAAGCACTTGGCGGTGTGAAATCAGTATTTAGCATTTGTGTAGAACCTCTATAGAAGTTAAAATTGGCAGCACCTGCTACACCAAAGAACCATGAAGGTTTAGTGTATCGTTTATCCTGTGCTCGCAGTGTGGTTAGACACGAAAGTAATAAAAGGGTAACGATGAGTAGAGTTTGTACTTGTTTTTGGGCAATGGTTTTCATCTGATGAGCATCCATGGCGAGTGTATATTTGTTGTTCATGATTTTATTTTTTTGTAGATTGAATGGTTGTATTATTGAGGTACATTAATGGTAGTATTGACCATTGTTACTGAGGCAACAAGTGATATAGCTCTTCCGTTTAAGATGGTTTGTGTTGCATTTCCAGGAGTTGAAAACGTCACCCCCGAATAAGCAATGATAGTTCCAACCATTGTTCCACCGCCAGCACCATTAATAGTTGCGGCACTTCCCACATACCAAAAAACATTTTTAGGTAAGGCACCATTGATTAAAATAACACTTTTGGCACCCGTTGGACCGGCAATACCAACAGTCAATCCAGCAGCAGTTTGAAAAACCCAAGTAGCATTAGGATCTCCTTGTGCATCCAACGTTAGGTTACCATTGGATATATTAAACGTTCCACTTGCTGATTTATAAATTCCAGGGGCTAATGTTAAACCACCCAATTCGCCTGCTCCTGCATCAACTCCTCCTGGCATTGAAGCTGGTGACATACTTATATAGGCTGCATTAGCATCGGCTAATCCTTGTGTAGCTATCGCAAAGGAAGCTGCAGTTCCTGGTATCGGAGGAGCCGTAAAAATGCCATTCGTAACATTGCCTACATTCAAAGGTGTTTCTGTATAAATTGCAGTAGCATCATGAAAACCAGTCATCAATGTTGATGCGGCTGTTGTACCGATACTTCCGTTAATCACTGTATTTAATCCTTGATTCGTTATTCCTGCGTTGCCACCAAAGGCACCAAATTGTTTAATCGTTCCCAAATCGGGACCTATAGAAGAATTGATAGTAGTAAAACTCCAAACATAATCACTTGCAATGGCCACACCTGCAACATTTTTGGCTCCTATTGTTATAGTAGCCGTATAAGAAGCATTAGACAATAGCGGGTTAGTTGGCGTAAACGATGCCATTGTACCGCTATAAGTAACTACGCCCAAGACAGCCGTGGTTCCTTCTTTTAAGGTAAACGTGGTTCCAGTAATAGTTAATGGATTCATAGCCATATCAAAAGTAGCGGTCACTACTTTGCTTACAGCAACATTGGTAGCATTGTTCAGTGGATCGGTCAAAATTACTTTGGGCGCTACAATTACTCCAGTAGTAAAACTCCATACATAATTCACTGCAATTGGAGTACCTGCTGTATTTTTAGCGCCAGTAGTGATGGTAGCCGAATAAATAGTATTGCTTGTTAAATTAGCATTTGGGGCAAAAAAGGCATTATTTCCAGAATAGGTAACTACACCAGCAATAGCAGTAGTTCCTTGTTTTAAAGTAAACGTTGTAGCGTTTATCGTCGTTGCATCCATCGGCATATTGAAAGTAGCGCGCACCACTTTGTTTAACACAACGCCTGTTTCATTCGAAGTAGGACTAGTGGCAATTACAATAGGTTGTAATGTAGCACCTGTACTAAAAGTCCAAACATAATCTTCTTGCAAGGCATTGCCTTTAGTGTCTTTCACAGCAGTCGTAACTTTCCCGATGTAGGTTGTATTGGGAGTTAAATTAGCTGTCGGACTAAAAGTAGCCGTTACACCAGAATAGGTTACAACACCAGCAACAAGAACCGAAGGTCCAAAAGAAGCTGTTGTACTCGATAAAGTAATAGAACTTTGGGTAATAGTAGTAGGATTCATCGCCTCATTGAAGGTAACTGTTACTACTTGATTTAAAGGCACACCTAAAGCATTCGAAATAGGATTAGTTGCAGTTACAATTGGGCATACACCGATGGTCTCTTGGAAATCATCTTTAGCACAACCTGTAATTAAAGTAACTAGTGCTATCGCCAGAGTTACTATTAGATTTTTTTGTTTCATGGTTTTATTGTTTATGAAACAAAGGTCATTAGATATACCCTTACAGGTGTTACATCTAACAGAGTAAGAATTGTATTATTCCCACATCATTACCATTGCACAGCTTTACTTTGTTGCTCTAAATGAGCAATATAAAAAGCTAATTCTTTGGTGGAGGTTTCTAATAAATGTGCGGATTGTTTTAAGTAATCAATACATTGATTGATTTCTTCTGGAGTGTTGTCTGTCTGGTTTAATAATTCAGAAATACCAATAATATTCGCTAGAGGTAATCTCACTTCATGAGACGTAATAAACATGATTTCTTTTAACCCTTCAGCGTAGTCATAATGATATTTATCTGCTTTTTCTAGTTCTTTGTAAACAAAGTTTAGTTCAATCGCTTTTTTACTTTTCTCAATTTTTTGAAAGGCTAACTCTTTATTGGCAATAGTCAATTCAATAGCTCGTTTCTCTTTTTCTAAATTTTGAAACAGTAATTCTTTATTGGCTAT
>CAIRMK010000054.1 GCA_903879645.1 uncultured Bacteroidota bacterium | reverse complement strand
CTTTAGGCTTTAATTTTGGTATGCAAGGTGTTCAATTCACGGCAACGTCTACCACGGCAGAAAGTCAGATGTTATCCAATTCTATGTATGTTCATAGTATTCCGAATAATAATGACAATCAGGACATTGTGAGTATGGGTACGAATGCCGCGGTCATTACAGGAAAAGTGATTGAGAATGCTTTTGAAGTATTGACAATTGAGTTGATTACTATCGTTCAGGCTATTGATGCATTAGGCTTTAAAGATCAGGTTTCTTCAGAAACGAGAAAGATGTATGATGAAGTTAGAGCGATACTTCCGGAATTTAAAGAGGATCAAGTAATGTATCCTTTTATTCAAAAAGTGAAAGATTATTTGATGCAATAGGTAGCGACCCCTTAAAATATACCCTTATGAAAAAGATTATTATAGTATTACTGCTGTGTTTTCAATTTGTTTCAGCGCAACAAGAATTGGCCTTGGTTAGAAAAGAAGGGAAGTTTGGATACCTAGGGAAAAATGGTGACTTTGTGATTCAGCCGAAGTATAAGGTGGCCAAAAGTTTTTCTAATGGATTGGCTGCGATAGAAGAGAATAATAAATGGGGATTTATTAATAATAAAGGAGAAACTGTCATTGCACCAAAATTTGACAAGGTTAAATATTTTGATAGCGAATTATGTGTAGTGCTTAAAGATAAAGAATGGTTTTATATTAATAAAAAAGGAGAAACAGTAAAATCTCCTACTACAGATAAAGTCTATGATTTTGATGATGGAGTCGCTTTTATAAAAAAAGGCGATAAAATAGGGTTGATTAATTCTAAGATGGAAGTTGTTTTAGATCCAAAATATGATGTTATTAAATCATTTGAGGATGGCTATGCCAGAGTTAAAAATAACAATCATTGGGGTATTATTGACAAAAGTGGTAAGGTTGTAGTTGAAATTATTTATGATGAAATAGGCAACTATTTTAAAAAGACCACTTGGGCCAAAAATGGTACTTCTTTTGGGTTAGTGATTGCTGGCAAATTTAAGGCAATCGATGGGGTTGATAAAATTTGGGATTTCTATTCTGAGTCTGTCACTTATGCGCAAAAGAAAGGTAAAATCGGATTCATTGATTTGAATGGGAATTGGGTTATTGAACCAAAATTTGATAAAGCTAAAGCATTTGTTAATGGAATTGCTCCTGTATGCATTAAAAACCTTTGGGGTTATATTGACAGTGTTGGTAAACTAATTATAGAACCAAGATTTAATGATGCTGAAATTTTTAGTAACGATGGTTTAGCCCCCGTTAAATTTGTAGATATAGAATGGGGATTTATAAATAAAAGTGGTGTATTAGTTATTCCTACAAAATATATAATTTCAGCTGGCGGAATGTTTTCCATTTTTAAGCGAGATGAAAAAGGGTTTTTAGATGGAATTGCCAGAGTTAAAAGTGACAGTAAATGGGGGTTTATAAAATTAGATGGAACCGTGTTGGGTAACCAATTGTTTGAAAATGCGGAACTTTTTAATAATTAATCATATAAAAAATAGTTTATGAAGTGTGCCTTAGTTACCGGTGGTTCAAGAGGAATCGGAAGTGCAATATGCCAAAAATTAGCGGAAGATAGTTCTTATCATATTTTGATTAATTATCAATCCAATGAAGCTGCTGCTCAAAAAACCTTAGAAGAAGTACTTAAAAAAGGAGCTACTGCTGAATTGATAAAATTTAATGTAGCTGATGCAACAGAAGTTAAAAATGCCCTTACGGCATGGCAAGAGGCTAATCCGGAAGCTATTGTTGAAGCCATTGTAAACAATGCAGGGATTACGAAAGACGGTCTTTTTATGTGGATGTCGCATGACGATTGGAGTGCTGTTATTAATACTAGTTTGAATGGATTTTTCAACGTAACTAATTTTTTTATTCAGAGAATGTTGCGTAATAAATATGGCAGAATTGTGAATATGGTTTCGGTTTCTGGAGTTAAAGGAACTGCTGGTCAAACTAACTATTCTGCTGCGAAAGGAGCTGTAGTTGCTGCCACCAAAGCGTTAGCTCAAGAGGTTGCCAAACGAAATATTACGGTTAATGCAGTAGCGCCTGGATTTATTAGAACCGATATGACTGGGGATTTGGATGAAAAAGAATTGATTAAGTTAGTACCTGTGAATCGATTTGGAGAAGCAGAAGAAGTTGCCGATTTGGTTAGTTTTTTAGTTTCAAAAAAATCAAGTTATATTACAGGAGAAATTATTAATATAAACGGAGGAATCTATTCCTAACATTTTAAAAAAATGGAAAGAAGAGTTGTAATCACAGGCATGGGGATTTATTCTTGTATTGGCACTTCATTAGAAGAAGTTAAGCAATCCTTATATGAAGGCAAATCAGGAATACGCTATGATGAAGAGCGGAAAGAGTTTGGTTTTCAATCGGCGATAACTGGTATGGTTCCGAAACCGGACTTGAAAGATTTATTGACTAGAAGACAACGTATAAGTATAGGTGAGGAAACGGAATATGCTTATATGGCCACTATAGAAGCGTTGAAGAATGCTCAAATTGATGATGCTTTTTTTGATACAAATGAAGTGGGAATATTGTATGGAAATGATAGTGTCTCAAAAGCTATTATTGAAGCCACGGATATCATTAGAGAAAAGAAAGATACTGCATTAATTGGTTCTGGTGCAATTTTCAAATCGATGAATTCTACTATTACCATGAATTTATCAACCATTTTTAGATTGCGGGGAATCAATATGACCGTTAGTGCTGCTTGTGCTAGTGGTTCACATTCATTAGGGTTGGCTTACCTACTTATAAAAAATGGTTTGCAAGATATTGTCATTTGTGGTGGCGCTCAAGAAATTAATAAATATGCCATGTCTAGTTTTGATGGACTAGGCGTATTTTCTCCGAACGAAAAAGAGCCGCATAAAGCTTCGAGACCCTTTGATGCTAATCGGGATGGGCTTGTGCCTAGTGGAGGTGGTGCTACTTTGATTATTGAAAGTTATGAATCGGCTATAAAAAGGGGAGCACCAATCATAGCGGAAATTTTAGGTTATGGTTTTTCTTCGAATGGGGGGCATATTTCTACTCCTAATGTTGAAGGGCCTGCTACGGCTATGCGAAGAGCAATTGAACAAGCGGGAATACAACCTAGTGATGTGGAGTACATCAATGCACATGCTACCTCGACACCCGTTGGTGATGCTAACGAAGCTAGAGCCATTTTTGAAGTATTTGGAGAAAATGGACCTTATGTGAGTTCTACCAAATCAATGACAGGTCATGAATGTTGGATGGCTGGGGCGAGTGAAATTATTTATTCCACCTTAATGATGCAAAATTCCTTTATTGCACCTAATATTAATCTTGAAACTCCGGATGAAGATTCAAAAAAGATAAATTTAGTTAACAAAACGTTAAATAAAAAATTTGATGTATATTTGTCGAATTCTTTCGGATTTGGAGGTACAAATTCGGCAATAGTTCTTAAGAAAATTTAAATTATATATGAGTACACAAGAAATCTTAAGCAAGATTAATGAGATATTAGTGGATGAGTTTGAAGTTGATGCAGAGGTAATCACGCCAGAAGCTAATTTGAAGGATACATTAGGATTGGATAGTTTGGATTATGTTGATTTGGTAGTTACTATTGAATCGAATTTTGGGGTTAAACTTGGAGAAGCCGATTTTGTTGGAGTAGCTACTTTTCAAGATTTTTACAATTTATTAGAGGCAAAGCTTGCTCTTAAGAATTAATATCTACGAAATAGGGATAAAGAGAACCTCTAATTTCAACCTTCTAATTTTTTAAAACTATGAGTCAATGGGATGGCAAGTCTAAAGGGACTCTTTTGGGATATAAAATTTTTGTTTTTAGTATAAAAAAGCTCGGAATTAAAACTTCTTATTTGGTTTTAGTTTTTGTAGCTTTTTATTATTTTTTGTTTTTAAGGGAAAGTAATCGCGCCACATTTTATTACTTTAATAAAAAATTGAAGTTTCCTTATTTAAAGTCTAAAAAAATGGTTTATATGAGCTATTTTACTTTTGGACAGACCATCATAGATAAGGTTGCTATTTCAGCTGGATTAAGGAATAAATTCACTTATGAATTTGATGGCGTTGCG